>QMSB01000001.1 GCA_003650815.1 Thermoprotei archaeon
CTTCATATTTATTAAAGAAAATGTTAGTGAGAAAATGGAGTTAGAGGAGGAGATAGCTAATAAAGCTGGTGTAGACTCCAAATATGTTGCTCTAGATATTCCGGAGAATCCTGTACTTGAGGAAGCTAATGTCAAAATACTAACTGACAAGGGTTTAAAAGATATTAAGGAGCTTTCTCCAATAGCTAAAACACTTACAGACGCTTACACTTTTTCATGGAGTGTCGCAGTCTTTACATCAGAAGAATATAGATCACTTGTCAGAGATGCCGCTAAAGAAACTTTAGAAAAATTCTTAAGGAGATGAAAGTAGCTAAAATATTTCTCTCTCAAATCTCGTCAGCACTTTAGAGCCCTTACTTGTGACTAAAACCATGTCTTCTGTTCTAACACCCCCTAATCCGGGAATATAAACTCCTGGCTCAACTGTCACAACCATCTTTTCTTTAAGAGTATCCTTTGACACAGGATTTAAAGTAGGTTTTTCGTGGACATTTAATCCAACGCCGTGCCCTAAACCATGTACGAAGAATTTCACAAATCCTCTTTTACTTAATTGCTTCCTAGCAACATCATCTACCTCAGAAGCCGGCTTTCCATCAACTATGCTTTCAATAGCTTTTATCTGGGCTTCAAGTACAGCGTCAAGCATCTCTTTTATCTTGCCTCGAGGCTTACCTACGAAGACTGTCCTAGTCATGTCAGCGCAGTATCCGTTTACCCTAGCTCCCACATCAATTACTACTAAGTCTCCTTCGTGTAGCTTTCTATCTGACGGCGAGAAGTGGGGATAGACAGAGTTCTCTCCAGACGCTACTATCGGAGGAAACGCTAGTTCGCCCTCTAAGTAAATAGCTCTTACTATTTCAGCAGCTATTTCTCTCTCACTTACGCCTATATCTATTTTCTCAATAGCCTTTTTCATAGCTCTCTCTGTGACTCTAATGGCTTTAACTATCAGCTCCATTTCTACCTCATCTTTCAGAGCTCTCATTGAGGGAACAACTTCAGTGAAATCGACTACTTCTACTCCATTATTTTTCTTGAGAATTTCCTTGAGTTTTTCTGAGGGAGTCTCTATAGCTGCTTTCTTTACTTCTAGTTCTTTTAAAAGCTTAGATAAAGCTTCATTGAAGTTCTCCGCATACACAGGTTTTTCATCTACTTTAAGCGGAGTATTAGGATAAGCAAATACTCTTATATCATCCACATAGGAGGTGTCTTTTGCGCGGTTATATTCGAGCCTCGACACAAGCAGTACTGGGTCTTTGTCAACAGGTACTATGAGTGCCCCTCCTCCCTCGTAGCCAGTTAGATAAAATATGTTTGTAGAAGATGTTATCACAGCAGCTTCAGCTTCCTTTTTAGCAGCTTCTTCAGAAACCTTCTTTAATCTGCGTTCATACACGTAGCTCATACACTATACTTTTGACGAGAAGTATATTTAGGTTAAGGATCTGCTGTCACAACATCAAGGATCTCGGAAAGACTCTTTACTATAGGCACGTTCTTAAAGGCATTTTTCTTAGATTCATCTCTCACTATCACTACTATGTCTACTCCGGCCGCCCTAGCGCACTCTACGTCAAATAAGCTGTCTCCCACATAAAGGGCTGCCTCTGGAGAAACTTTCAGCAAATTGAGGACCTCGAGTAAGTGTCTAGGATCAGGCTTCGGATACTCGACGTCATCTCTACATGAAATTACATCAAGAAGCTTTAAGACCCCTAGCTCTCTAAGAACTTTATAAGCTATCTTCCTACTACTATAAGTGCAGACGGCGACTTTAATCGATTTTTCCTTAAGTTTTCTAATGACTTTTTCTGCAGCGGGATCCGGCTTGAAGAATTTTTGAGAATATGCTCCATACTCATCTATTATCTTATCAACAATTTCTGTGACCCTTTTTCTCTTAACAGGGTCTTCCCTAAAGAATTCTCGAGCCAGAAGACGCATCTGGTATAGGAAATTGTCTGAACTGATTACTTCCCTAAGTCTGCTATCGAATTCTACCAGGCTTTGATAAAGCCTGAGCTTATACCTGTAGTAAGCCTCTTTATCAAGAAACTCGCCAATAGTAAGTGTTCCATCTAAATCAAATACCACTGCTTTCTTCATAGCACTAGTCTCCCGCTAAGTCGTAGAAAAGGTCTTTGCTGCTTCCAGATACTTTAATTATATCTTTTTCAATGAGCATTCTTAGAGCTTTTCGAATAACTCTTCGTAAAGCTCTTCTATTATCTACTCTGCCGTATAGATTTAGTGAAGCCTTTCTTATACTACCTGAACGACTTACCTCTTCTAGAAGCTCTTTCTCTCTCTCAGATAGCTCAAGGTTATAGCGTAAAGCCAGTCTAGCTACATCTACTGGAGATAGACCTAAATACACGTCTCCGTCACTTACTCCATACAGCACACTCTTCACCTTAAGCTCTATAATTGTAACCCAGTCTTTTGAGCTTATTTTTCCGTAGGTTTTCTTGAGCTCTTTGAGAAGTTCTTGAAGACTAGAAAAGCCATCTCGCCTAGCATCTTCCTCACTTAAATCTCTGACCTTCTTGTACTTTACATTCACTATTTCTGCTTTCGCTACTACTTTCCCCCCACTATGTATAAACACTTCTCTGTACTTTGGTCTAACTATGCCCTTTCTAATAGTAGTCTTTTTCTTGCCCTTAAGCAGTATTTCTACATACCTCCACTTGAGCGTTATATGTCTCCCTAGGAATATAGTTTTCATCTAACCACTCTCCTATGGAAGTACTGTGTTACTCATATAACTGTTTGTACCTACGTTTTCCTACACTATACTAACGTTTTGTTTACTTTACTCAACTATTTATTTTTCGAGCTCTCTCTAATTTACGTGGCGAGAAGAAACATACTAGTATTTAAGGTCCTGCTTAGAGCAACAGTGTTTACTTTAACACTATTTATTGTAGTGAAACTAGTAGAAATCATCGTAGGAGAAAGTTTCGTAGATAGTACAGTACTTTACTACTCATGGTTGTCAACTCTCCTACTCACTCTATCAGCGTTTCTGGCTCTACCTGAGGTAAGAGCTATAGTCTATGGATATGGAAAAATAAGTAATCTCAAATACTACTTATCGCAGCTAATAATATTCCTTGTAGTAATATCTATAGCTATACACCTAACAGAAGTCTTCTTTGAGCTGAGATTAGTAGATACTAGAGCTATCTTCTGGGCTCTCTGCGTAGCTCTAGGAGTGATATTTTTCTCTGATATCATAATACCTGAGAAAAGAGCATTTGCGCTAGAGAAACTGAAGCTTACTCCTGTGAAGGCGCTAAAAATTCCGAGATACCAGTACATTGAGTGCGATAACGAGCTTAAGATAAAGATAAGGAATGGCGAAGCCTTGCTCTTACTTAACAAAAATTATAGGGGCATGTGTATTTACGGTGATAGCTATTTTCGAGTAGAGCTTCCAACATTTTCTTCCTCTAAAAGAATAAGAGGCTTCTTGTTAGTCTTAGCAAAGGAAATCAAATTACCTGAAAACTTAGAGGAGTTAGAGGAGAAGGAAGCTGAAGAGTATTTTAAGGACTCAGTTGAGCAGATAGAGAAGCTTAATAAAGTGCTAGACAGAATTCGAGAGCTTATAGATACTGGATTAGACAGAAGAGCGTTAGCCGCTAAAGTAGAGATAGATGAAAATGAAGTTAAGGTCTTTAAACTATGGAGATTTTGTGTAATAGAGGATAAACAGTATAGACTGAAGATAGTTAACATAGGTGGGCTGAGGGTCAGCGATGTCTCTTGGCTTATTATGTCTAGAGATGCAAGAAGGATCTTAATGAAGCATAATGACGGGCTTATGATGATTAAATGTAGTGTTAGATGTTGTTCTTCAAGGAGGTGAAAGCATGAAGGTCAAGAATATTCGTAATATGTGTTTAAGGATATCGATATTCCTTTTTGCAGTTTTCATACTATCAAAGATAACGGGCTTTTGGGAGCCTTGGGTAGACTACACGCCGCTTTTAGCGTTCATGTTCTTTGTAGCATACTTATTACTTTATGGTGTTAAGGGAACTCCACTAAAGAAAGCAAAGAGCATAATGTACCGTATGGGCGCACTGGCGCTCCTGTTATGGATATACATGGTATTGGCCGGAATGAAGTACCTGCAGATGTTGTCACTGACGATAACATCGACTCAAGTATTCTGGGCAGCAGTATTTCTCTTCGGCGCTGGCTTTGTGCTGGGTGCTCTTGAAAGGTGAAAATAGTTGCTTCTAGTAGAGCTTAAGAGGACTATTCTTAGACTTTACGTGGACTACTGCTTCAGTAGCATTAAGAGGAGAGATCCTAGAGCATTTGAGATAGTTAGAAGAGGAGTTAAGAGAAAAATCACCATGTGTCTTCTTAGGAACGGAAATGACTGGATGAGCATCTCTGAGATCGCGAGAGAGATAGGCGTCAGCAAAGCTACTGTTCAAGACCATTTGGAAGTAATGCTCCGCGAGGGAATACTAGAGGACATGAGGATAATGAATAGACGTCTCTTTAAGATCAGAGAGGAAGTTTTCTCACCTTTTCCTCCCTTATCGGAGCTAGCTCTAGCTCTATTGTCGGCGAGCTTCCTTGTACTCTACGTAGTGTTTAGAAAAGAAATACTTCTTGGAGTGTTTCTAGGAATGGTGTTTTCCATTATTTTGATTAGGTTTTTCGATAAATTAGAAGCTGCATAAACTTTAAGAAGAAGTTAAGCCGTAACTACTGCGTAAATGAGCTCAGTTCTAAAGGGGATAGAGGCAAAGCAGAAGTTTTTTAAGGGTATTAAGAAGCCTGTACGTTTCATTAGTGGAGTCCATGTTATAGCAGTAATGGTTAAGCCTAGGCAGTGTCCTCACGGGAGGTGTCTCTATTGTCCTGGAGGAGTAGAGCTTGGGGCTCCTCAGTCATATGTTCCTGACAGCCCGGCAGTCGCGAGAGCTATTCCCTTAAAGTTTGACCCCTATGAGCAGGTGAAGTACAGGATAAGGGCTTATGAAGCTATGGGGCATAGAGTCAGTAAGGTCGAGCTCATAGTAATGGGAGGTACTTTCTTAGCATATCCACCTGACTACCAGGAGTGGTTCATCTCTATGTGCTTAAAGGCTATGAACGACTATCCTCTTTTCCGAGAAAAACCCGAGGAGACAAGTCTGCCTAAAGAGCAGATGAGGAACGAGAACGCAAAAATAAGGTGTATTGGAATAACCATAGAGACTAGACCTGACTGGTGTAAAGAAGAGCATATAGATAGGATGCTCTACCTAGGAGCGACTAGATGCGAGCTAGGAGTTCAGACTATCTACGATGATATATTGGAGAGAGTAGAGCGAGGGCACTCGGTGAGAGATTCTATTGAAGCTACACAGCTTCTCAAAGACTCTGCCTACAAGGTATGCTATCACTTGATGCCCGGGCTCCCTGGCTCAGATGTGGATAAAGACTTGGAAATGTTCAAGACTATTTTCAGGGATGAGAGATTTAAGCCAGATTATCTGAAAATATATCCTACGCTCGTAATTCCTTCCTCTAAGCTATATGAGCTCTGGAAACACGGAGAATACAAGCCTTACAGCGAGGAAGATTACCTAGAGCTTCTAGTAAAAATGCTCTCCATGGTTCCGCGCTACGTGAGAGTCATCAGAGTCGGAAGAGACATCCCTGTCAAGTGGATAGCAGCGGGGCTAAGGTATGGAAACCTGAGGCAAATTGTGCTAGATAGGATGAAGGAGAGAGGACTTAAGTGCCGTTGCATAAGGTGTCGAGAAGTGGGCCACTACATCCTCGAGCACGCGCAGATACCTGACTTCAGAGATATTGTACTATGTAGAATAGACTACGAGGCTAGCCGAGGTCACGAAATATTTCTGAGCGTTGAAGATCTCAAAAGAGACATACTCTATGCGTTGCTAAGGCTTCGAATACCCTCGGACAATCCTCATAGAAGAGAAATAAGAGTAGGTAGGTCTGCCTTAATCAGAGAGCTTCACGTATATGGTCCAGCTGTCCCTGTAGGCGAGAAAAGCTTTTGGTGGCAGCACAGAGGACTAGGTAAGCTTCTTATGTCTTATGCAGAGAAAATAGCTTTAGAGGAATTTGGAAGATATAGGATCTTCGTTATATCGGGAGTAGGCGTCAGAAACTATTATAGAAAGCTAGGGTACCGAAAGTACCCGCTTTCATTCTATATGTTTAAAGATCTGAGAAAAAGACCTCTGGTAAAATCAACACTAGATTTGCCTGTTGTAAAGCTACCCGAAGATTACTGAATGCTTTAGTAGAGTTAATAAAATCCGCCCGAGTAAGTTGTATGTGGTCAGAGAAACAGGTGTCTCATATTATGGTGTAGCATATCCTGAGCGAGCAATAGAGGACTTTCGTGACCTTTTAGAGCACAGCTGTAACGCAGTTCTATTCGGTATATCTGAGTTCGATTACTGGTTCTGGCACGAGAACACGTTCAAGCTAATAGAACTGGCGAAACTGAGGGGCTTCACTGTTTACGTAGATCTATGGGGCTGGGGTAAAGTATTTGGGGGAGAGCCACCAAGCATATTCCTGCAGAAACACCACGAGTATAGGCAAGTTTCTGCTAAAGGAAAAGTATATGCAGCGGCGTGCTTCAACACGGAAGAGTTCAGAAACTATGTAGTCGAGAGGGTAGAAGAACTAGCTAAGGAAAGTGATGCAGACTACTTTTTCTGGGATGAGCCTCACTACGCGTGGCTTAAAGAGGACTGGACTTGCCGCTGCCCGACCTGCTTAAAGCTGTTTAAAGAAGAGTACGGCTATGAAATGCCTAAAGAACTCACAAAAGATGTTGTCGAGTTCAGGCAGAAAAAGATAATAGAGTTCCTTAAACTGCTCTCTAAGACCGTAAAGGAAGCAGATTCCAGCAAAAAGATATGTGTGTGCCTTCTCCCCACAACAGAGCCTATCATAGGAATACCTGACTGGGAGACTATAGCTGAGATAAGTGAAGTAGATATGATCGCGACAGATCCCTATTGGATAAGTAAAGGGTTGAGTAGAGAAGAGGGTATTAAGTGGTTTACTGAGTTCGGCGCTAAAATAGTTGAGCTAGGAAAGAAATATGATAAAGAGACTCAGCTTTGGGTTCAGGGGTACAGAATACCGAGGAGTAGAGTCGAAGAGGTGGTTGAGGGAATATTAAAGGCAGGAGAGCTAGGCGTAGATTCTATCTTCGTCTGGTGCTATAAAGCAGGTGAAGGCAGCATTCTCGCCTCAGAAGACTCTAAGTACACTTGGGATCGCATAGGTTACGCTTTTAGAAAAGTTAGAATAAAGGAGCGCTGACCATGGAGTACGCAGTAGAGTATATCGAAGCGAAAGGCCATGTAAATATCGCTGGAAAACACCCTACTACTTTTGAAATAACTAAAGAAAGTACTCTCACTCCTCGCGGAGATTGCATAATAGGTGTCTCAGCCAGCAAGGCGGCGGCAGATCTGAGCGAGGACTTTAAACAAATTGCAGCAAATGACTCTTCTATAGTAGTAGTTTTTCTCTCTGCTGGAGAAGAAGTGGATGTAGCAATAGGCAGAGGATCTCGAAAGCTTTCTTTTAAAGACAGAAAGTCAATGGTATTTAGAAAGAGTGAACATACTTGCGGCAGGACGGTAATGATAAAAAGCAGTAAAGCAGCAATTGATATAAACAGAAAACTAATAGAGTATATGAAAGAACATACTTCAATTCTAAAAATATTACTAGTAGCAATTAAACCCTAATAGTTAAGTCATTTATTTTAGATATTTCTTAAAGCTCAAGATATTTTAGCTAAAGCGTAAACTTTTTACATAACTGCGTTAAATAGACGAGCGGAATAGTATGGCTAGAAACATAGTAGTTTGCCCTAAATGTGGTTTCAAGTTCAGCTTAAGCTACGCGCGAGCTTTCGCCTGCAGCGGGTGCCCTTACTCAAGTCTTGGTAACTGCAGATACGTTAAGTGCCCAAAGTGTGGACACGAGTTTCCACTACAGTCTTCTCGAAGTATTTTCGGGTAGGATTTAGTAGAGATAAAATAAAGCTTATATAAGTTGTCTAAATTGATTCAAGCAGTTGTCGGAGGGGACTCTTATGAAACAGCTTAAACTTACGTCTTTGCTTGACTACCTAGTTAGAAAAGAAAACTTGTGGAAATCTCCCGAGAAATTTGAATTGCTGCTAGAAGAGCTTATTACGAGAATGCATAGGTTCTATTACGACAGGAGCTCTGTTTACAGAAAGTTATGTGACTTAGAGGGAGTTTCTCAAACAGCTCGAGTAGATGATTTATATAAAGTCATGCTTATTGACAGAGTATTTAAGTCTTATCCAACAGAGTATCCTGAAAGAGAGCCTGGTAAGTTTATTGCATGGCTCAACAAAATAATGACCAAGCCTCTCAGGGTCACAGTTACTCCAAAGAGATCTCTTCAGAAATTCCTTGACGATTTAAGTCAGTACATCTGGTTAAGCTATAGTAGTGGAACTACTGGAAGATTTACATTTATTCCGAGAGACGAGCAAACTAAGGAGTTCTGCATAAGGTCTTTTGCTGAAGCAGCTGTAGCTATTTCGGGAGACTATGTCAGAAACATGCATTTTATACTCGCTCTCCCCAGGAAGACTCATCTCTTCATTAGCTGGATTCCGAAGGAAGTAGCTGAGAGGATATCCGGTAAAGTAACGGTGCTTTTAAATGAGATAAGTGCTGATATAGTGCGCGCGAGAACTAAGCCTCCTGCTACTTTCTCTGAAAAAGTTAAGTCAAGTATTATAGGTCTTTTAGGCGGTATAATGAAAAGCAAGCTTATAAAGAAGCTCTATAGTGAAGTGGAAAAGGCTGTTGCTAAAAGAGAGGAAATAATACTATTTGGCTCAATGCCAGTAATGTATGCTTTTTGTAAGAAGCTCGTAGAGAGGGGTGAAAGACTAGAGCTACCTGGCAGAAGCATTGTAGTAACAGGCGGAGGATTTAAGCTAGAAAAGGGGGTCTCTATTGAGCAATTTAATAAACTACTTTATGAAGCTTTAGGAATACCAGCTCCCGAGAGACATGTAGACGGCTACGGTATGTGTGAATGCAACATCCTATTTTATTCATGTGTAGAAGGTGGAGAAAAACACGTGCCTCCTTGGGTAAAAGTACTACTACTAGACGAAGAGCTCCGTCCTCTACCTGAATACGGCAGACAGACAGGAAGACTCGCTTTCTTCGATCCTTTAGCTCAGTCTTATCCAGGCTTCATTATAACAGGAGACAAAGTAACTATTAACTGGAATGGCTGCTCAAAGTGTAGCAGAGAGGGACCAGTTATAGAAAAAATAGAGCGCATTAAATCTGAGGAAGGAAGAGGTTGCGCACTGGTTTTAGGTAAGATTCTAGGAGAGTAATGTTAAAGGGATATTTTCTACCTAAAGACTTAGAAGACAACTTGAATACTAGAGTAGAGAACATAGAAGACTTAGAGGTAGAGTATCTCTGCTTTAAACCAGGAGACGCTAATAAAATAGTTTCCTACTTAAAGAAGAGGCGAAGAGACATACTCCAGGAAACAGATATCAGAAATAAAGTAATTACTGCAGCTGACAAATTAGCAGAACTATGGTCCAATAGAGAGTACTTTAGGCGTAAGAAAGCCTTAGAAGTCCTACCTAAGCTTACTGGGTATCCTTCCAGTATGATAGAAGTACTCTCATTTAACACTCTATCAAAAATAAGAGGGAATTACCTTAAGTTAATAAAATCTCCTCCTAGCAATAAGGCTGTATTCAAAAAGTTCATAGAGATTCCAGGACTTAATGTGAGGATTAAGGGCTACGGATCTCTATTAGAAAAAGTTAAACTTGCTCGAGCTCTCTCTAAAAAGAGTAACGTAGAAGCAATACTCCACATATGCCCAGGAAACATACCCGGTCTAGTGGAGTCTTATGTCATTCTGCTATCACTACTACTTGAAGCAGCCGCTGTAGTAAAGCCTCCCACAAGACAGCCCGTATTCGCTGCTCTCTTCGCAGAGTCTCTTAGAGAAGTAGACAAAGACCTAGCTGAGCTAGTAGCTGTCGTCAACTGGAGAGGGGGGGAAGACCTGATTGAAGAGGAATTCTTCTCTCTAGTCAATGTAGTGAATGTAGTTGGTGGAGAAGAAGCGGTAAGGAGCGTTAAGAGGAGAGTTGAAAGCTTAAGGAGGAGAGGAGTTGATATAAGAGGCTGCTACCATGGAGCTAAGTTTGGGATAGAACTTATCTCAAGAGAGTATTCTCTCCCTGAAATAGCTGAGCTAGTGATGTTTGATGTGATAGGCTACGAGCAAGAAATGTGTTCCTCGCCGAGGGAAGTGAGAGTCGAGAACGGGGGAGAGCTCTCTCCAAGAGAGTTTGCAGAAGCTATGGTGCGCTCAGCTGAGTGGCTCTCAAAAATATTTCCTCAGTCAGAAAGATACCGCGCTAAAGCTAAGCCCATGATCGTTAAAGCTATTGCGGAAAGTGAGGGTAGTGATGGAGTAGAAGTATTCACCGTAAAGGGAGGGCAGGGAGCGATAATATACGATGAGGAGAATGTGGATAAGTTTGAGCCCTTTTACTCGTATAGAGTAATTAAAGTAAAGCCTATTGACAGCTTAGAGGATGTTCCTAAGCTACTTAAGCCGTATAGAGAATTTATGCAAACAGCAGGAGTAGCAGTACCGGAGAAAAGAATACTGAGCTTAGCGGATAAGCTGGCTCAAGCCGGAATAGTAAATATTAGGGTAGCTGGATCAGTTCCAACGCCAGAGCCTGGAGAGAGCTGGGACGGCAAACTACCTGGAATAGAGTTTATAGTAGACTCCAATATTCAGTGGGTAACTATTGCCTCTAAGAATATAGATGGATCTCTGAAAAGAAACATAGAGTTCTTAAATAATATCAAGTCTTTAGGCTAAATCTTCTTTTTAGAAAAGAAATAGACAGTAGCAGCCACTATAATAGAAATTATCACTATAATAAGAGCTCTAAATAGTTGTATTTGCGTAGAGTCTAAAAACTTTCTCTCAGAATACGTTCCCTTGATTGTTATAGCCGGTTTGGTTAGTGCTAAAGACACGGTGGTTTCGTTCTGTAAAGGATATTTAAGCTCTACAACTTTTATACTAGGTACTACAGCACTTTTAGCTTTAAATCCCTCTAAAGTCTGAGTAGAAGGAGCCCAGATATCTACTTTAATTCCAGGAATATCCGGTAAAAGTAGAGCTACTATACCGTTTTTATCAGTCTGTCCTATAGCTAAAATCTTATCTAAGAGTCTAGCTACTATGAGGTAGTTTCTCGCAGGTTTTCCGCTGGCTTCAAGAACCTTAATCCTAATGGTCTTCTCTCGATACTTGCTAAGAGGAGAGACCTTTACCTCTATAGAGGTGTTTGCCTCGATTTTTGTCTCAGTAAATCCAATAAACACTTCCTCATCTGATATGTAGCCAGCTACTACGATATATTCTCCTGGAGAGGGAACCTGTACTACTAAGTTGTAAAACCTTGAACGAATCTCCAGTATTTTTTCATAACTCCTGCTATCCACTATATAACAGAACACTTCTGTAAATGAGCTTAGCTTTGGATTTATTTTCACCTCAATTAATATAGGTGAGGCTATTACTGTAGGGAGTAAGACTACAAGTAATATTACATACAGGAGTTTAGACATATCTCCGTTTACTCTTCTACTTTAAAAATTTAAATCCTACTATTGGGTTCTAATGTACAATGTTTTTGAACAAATAAAGTTTATTTAGATTTACTGTCTCTTTACTCTAGAACCTATGAAAAGTGTTTCTAGGGAAAAACTTGAAGCAGAATTAAAGGGGACTACTTTGAGAGTCTATATCACAATGCTCAAACTCAGTAAGCCGGTAGGTGTGAGGGAGCTTCAGCGAATCATGGGTTTTAGAAGTCCTAACACAGCGCTCTACCACTTAGAGAAGTTGAGGAGACTAGGGCTAGTCGACAAGAATATCGAGGGGGAGTACTTAGTAGTGAGGGAAGCTAAGGTAGGACAGCTGCTGTTTTTCACTAAAATAGGCTCACTTATGGTTCCGCGTTTCCTCTTTTATGCAGTGTTCTTCACAGTATTTCTGTTATCATACTTAATTATGGAGAAACCAAACCTGTATGCTATTTTAGCATCGGGTCTAGCTGCTGCTTTCTTCTGGGTAGAAACTATCAGAGCATGGATGAATAAAATATTCTAGTATATTACCTTAACTAACCCGTTTTCATGATCTCTTATTTCTATTATAGGCAATAACGACTCGGAGTGAGTGGCACATGAGAGACAGGGGTCATAGAGTCTTACTGCAAGCCCTAAATAGTATTTAAGTTCTTTCACATTAATTTTATCTTGCTTTATATATTGAGATGAAACTTTCTCTAAAAGCTTCTCTATAGATGGAGCGTTTATTGTCGTCGGGACGATAATATTAACTTTTTCTAAAATACCGTTTTCATCAGACTTATAGTGGTGTACGAGAAGGCCTCGGGGAGCTTCTACTATTCCTACTCCTTCTCCTCTTCTGAGAACTAGTTTACTGAAAGTCTTCTCTTTGAACGGTCGGTCTAAGAGAGTACTGATTTCATCAGCTAATTTAATACATTCCTTAAGTCTGAAGACATTGTAGTAAAGTGAGTTATTTTCGACATCTGGTGAGGAAATATTGTGTCTAGCTAATGGTCCTACTCGGACAAGCTTTTTCTCTCCTTTAACTAGATAAGGGTACTTTATGTAGCTGTGAGCCACTGTTTCTTCAAGAATTACTTTATGGTACTCTTCTGGAGGCAGTCTAAACGAATCTGTTTCTCCCTTAAACATCAGGTCTCCATCATAGAAGTCTCCCTCACCGTCTCTAGCTAGGGCAAGGTACCATGTTTTCAGCTCAAAGTATTCTCTCAGTTCTTCGGCTTTTTCTTCAAAGATTTGCTCTAGCTCGCCGAAGATCTTCTTTAGGCTTAAGACTAGGCTTTTAGAAGAATTTAGGAGTTTTCTCCAGTCTTCTCTGCTGGGAGGTTTAGCTATTCCGCCTACTAGATTTGTGGTAGGGTGAATAGATTTTCCTCCTACTATCTCTACTATTTTCTGTGAAGCAGATCTGGCGGCTATTGTTTCTTTAAGTAAATCCTTTCTATTATTAAATAGATATTCGAGGGGACTCGAGGCTCTTGTAGGAAGGTAGTCTGGTAGTGCGAGAAATATAAGGTGCAGTAAGTGGCTTTGAATAACACCAGCATAGTGCATTATTCGTCTAAGTCTAATAGCATCTTCAGGAGGCTCTATTCCCAAAGCTCTCTCAGCAGCTTTAGCTGAGGCTAAGGAATGCGCTACTTGACATATGCCGCAGATCCTGCTAGCTATCCTAGGAGCTTCCTCGATAGGTCTACCTTCAAGAATTTTTTCGAAGCCTCTGAATTCAAGTACTTTGAATTTTGCTTCTTTAACTGCACCATCCTCAGAAAGCTTTAAAACAACTTTAGCGTGTCCCTCAACTCTCGTGAAAGGACTAATCACTACCTTCATCTTTCTCCATCCTCTTCAGTATCTCAGGAGTATAAGGTATAGTAGACGAAGGTAGAGTAAATCTATAAAAGTAGCCTAGGGGGTCAGGTATTTTGCGCACTAATTCCTCTTCATCAATCTTAGAGAATACGCTGGCTATAGATGAAAGCAGTCTTTCTCCCTGATCTACGATCTTAGCAGGAGGTCCTCGGCATCCTCTGCAGGGTACTCCTCGCGAGGGACACTGTGCTTCACATCCGCTGGCAGTGGCTATACCCATGCAGAGAATACCCTGCTCCAGAAAACATCGAGAGAAGTCTACATCATCTCTTTCTCCGAGTCTATAAACATTCTCCTCGTATACGTCTCTCTTCTTTAACGAGCACTCGTCGCACACAGTTCTCGAGGGAGGCTTAGGAAGAGGCTTCTTCTCATCAACACAGACTAACAGTTCAATGAGAAGCTTATACGGAGGAGGGCATCCAGGTAGCCTGTAGTCTACTTGAACATACTCGCTTACGGGAGCAGCAGCTCTCGTGAGTTTAGGAACTTCTCTGGGATAAGTTCCATAAATTTCTCTCAAGAGCTCAGCTACAACGTAGACATTAGCTAAACCCGGTATCCCGCCGAAGGAGGCGCAGCTTCCTAGAGCAACGAGTAGCTTGCTTTTGTTCCTAGCTTCTCGTAGGACTTCTATGTCGTGTTTCGTTCTAACAGCTCCGCTGACGAGTGATAAGTCTATGTTAGATGGGAGCTTATCAATATCTGCTATTAGAGTAGAGTACACTATCTCTATGCGCGGTAGCACTTCAGAAATTACATCAGCAAGAGCTACCTCACATCCCGAGCAGTAACCAGAAAGACTCACTAAAGCTAATCTAATCATGCTCCTCTACCCCCAGCTCACTTATTTTACGGAATTTGGGAAGAGAGCCCATTTCCTCGAGTTCACGAGTGAACTCGAAAACTACCTTTGCGAACTTATCTCCTTCGGAAGCAGAGATCCACTCTAGCCTAACTCTAGAGTCTTCTATACCTAGCTGAGATAGCAGTTTCTTAAGTAAAGCTACTCTAGCCCTCGCTTTAAAGTTTCCACTTATGAAGTGACAGTCATAGGGTATATGACACCCCGTGAAGAGCACTCCATCAAATCCTTCTCTCAGAGCCTCTAACGCGAAAAGAGCTTCCTCTCTACCAGAGCATATGAGTCTGACAATGTATGCTGAGGGAGGATACTGGATCTTAGAGACTCCAGCCATATCTGCTCCGGCATAACTGCAGTAAGTACAGGTAAGCACAAGAATCTTAGGCTTCATAATCTCACCTAGCTAAAGCCTTAATCATAGCTAAAACCTGTTCTCTAGTAAAGTGTGCTTGCTCTATAGCGCCTGAGGGGCAGGCAGCTGCACATGAACCACAGCCCTTACAAAGAGCAGTATTAACTTTCGCTACTCTCCTGTCGTTTTTCTCTACTATTTCTATGGCATTGAACTCACACACACTAACACATATGCCGCAGCCACTGCAGGTTTCTTCGTCTACGGATACTACGTAGGGTACTGACTCTACGTAACCTTTAGCCAGTAACTCGACTGCTTTCATAGCGGCTGAAGATGCCTGAGCCACTGTATCTGGGATGTCTTTAGGGGACTGAGCACAGCCGCATATGAAGACTCCTTCAATAGAGGTTTCAACAGGTCTCAGTTTGGGGTGTACTTCTAAGAAGAAGCCGTCTGTACTCTTAGAGAGCTTGAGTACGTCTCTTATTTTCTCTGAAGCGGGATTAGGCACTAGACCCATTTCTAGTACTACTAGATCTACTTTAAGTACTAGAACTTCGTCTAAAGAGGGGTCATATACGTAGACTCCTAGACATCCTTCAGGAGATCTATGGACTTCAGAGGCGCGCCCCTTAATTAAGATGACTCCCTCGGATCTTATTCTCCTATAGAATTCCTCATAGCCTTTACCGAAAGATCTGACGTCGGGAGCTATGACATATATCGTGGCGCCGGGAATGCTGTGCTTTATGTACCAGGCGTGTTTAAGCGCGTTCATGCAGCCTACTCGACAACAGTAAGGCAGGTTCTTTTCATCACGGGATCCTGTGCACGCTAGTATTGCTACTCTTTGGGGTTCTTTATTCTTGCCTGGAACCAGTATTTTGCCTCTGGTCGGCCCAAAGGAGCTAGCTAAACGCTCTAACTGGAGTCCAGTAATTACTTCAGTAAACATCCCGTAGCCATATTCCGGGACTTTCCTAGGGTCGTATTCTTCATAGCCTGTCGCGACAATTATAGCCCCTACTTCGATTTCTATAATCTCGTCTTCCTGCTCGTAGTTTATTGCTTTCACAGGACATATTTTCTCGCAGAGCCTACAGACTCCTTTAGTGAAGTAGAGGCAGTGCTCAGTATCTATAACTGGGACACGGGGAACAGCCTGCGGGAAAGGCACATATATGCTTTTTCTTTCACCAAGGCCTCTATCGAATTCGCTAGGGACTCTTGTCGGACACTTCTCCATGCAGAGCAGGCAGCCCGTGCATTTAGTTTCATCGACTTTTCTAGCTTTCTTCAGTATCTTCACTTTAAAGTTTCCCACATATCCTTCTACCTCTATTACTTCTGAGTACGTCAAGAGCGTGATATTCGGATGAGTAGCTACTTCGACCATGAGAGGACCTAAAATACATATCGAGCAGTCGAGTGTAGGAAAAGTTTTATCTAGCTGGGCCATGTGTCCACCGATAGAGGAGTTTTTCTCGACCAAGTATACCTTAAACCCTGCTTTAGCTACATCGAGAGCAGCCGTTATTCCAGCTACTCCTCCACCTATAACGAGCACTGACTGCTTTACAGATATCTTCTCTACTCGAATCTCCTCCAAGAGTCTAGCTTTAGCTACAGCAGCTTTCACGAGCCGTATAGCCTTATCTGTCGCTAACTC
This sequence comes from Thermoprotei archaeon, assembly GCA_003650815.1. Taxonomy (GTDB): domain Archaea; phylum Thermoproteota; class Thermoprotei; order Thermofilales; family B15-G2; genus B15-G2. Next base: position 16,500 of record QMSB01000001.1, read on the forward strand.
CTTCTCGTGTTCATGTACCCAAGAACACTGGTCTCTGATATTCGCCATCTCTAAGAAGAAAGGCGACAGACCTGCTCTCTTAAGGGCTTCCTGAAAAATAGGTTCATGAGTCCTAGGGGAGCACGCTGCGACAACAATTCTATCAAGATTATGTCTCCTTATATCCTCCGCTATCAGCCTTTGTCCCTCGCTAGAGCACATAAAGGGATAGTCTTTGCATACAACAACATCCTCTTCTTTCGCTACTTCCCTAACTATTCTCTTTACATCAAGTACTCCAGCTATATTTTTCCCACAGTGGCAAACATAGACCCCTACTCTTGGCACTGCTAAGTTTAAGAATCTTAAATATTAAACATTACCCACAGCTAGGGAGGTGAGATTTTAAAGCCTTAACCCCAGTTTATATTGTGCTAAAGGTATACAATACTCTAACTAAGAGGATTGAGGAATTTGAGCCTCTTGAAGACCGATTAGTCAAGATATATGTGTGCGGCCCTACAGTCTATGACTATACGCATGTAGGACATGCAAGAACATACATAGCTTTCGACGTTATAGTCAGATATTTGAGGTATAAGGGGTATAAGGTAAAGTATGTAGTCAACATAACGGACATAGATGATAAAATTATTAGACGAGCTAGAGAACTGAATATTTCTCCTAAAGAGCTTGCGAGAAAATTTGAGGAAGAGTTTTTCGAAGACATGAAGGCGCTGGGGCTCATTAAGGCAGACTACTACCCGCGAGTAACAGAGCATATTAGTGACATAATAAAAGTTGTCAGAAGACTAGTAGAGAAAGGCTACGCCTACGTAGCCGGAGGTAGCGTATACTTCGACGTAACTAAGTTCCCCGACTACGGCAAGCTCTCTGGACAGACATTAGAGCAAATCAAAGCTGGAGCTAGAATAGAGCCAGACCCAAATAAAAGACATCCAGCAGACTTTGCTCTATGGAAGAAAGCTAAGGAAGGAGAGCCCTACTGGGATAGCCCGTGGGGACCCGGCAGGCCTGGCTGGCACATCGAGTGCACTGTAATGTCGATGAAATATCTTGGAGAACAAATAGATATCCATGGAGGTGGGACGGATCTAATATTCCCTCACCACGAGAACGAGATAGCGCAGTCTGAAGCCTACTCTGGTAAAAAGCCTTTCGTAAAATACTGGCTACACGCAGGCTACCTCATGATCAAAGGAGAAAAAATGTCTAAGTCTCTCGGCAACATAATACCTGTAAAAGACTTTTTAGCAAAATATGAACCCGATGTGCTCAAACTACTCGTCCTGTCCGCCCACTATCGTAGCCCAATAGACTTCAGCTGGGAAAAAGCAGAGCAAGCTAAGAACTCGCTGGAGAGAATAAAGCGAGCTGTTGAGAGACTGAGGAAAGTCATGACGTACGAGAGACTTCATTCAGAGAATCTTTCGCCGAAAGAAAAGGAGATTTATGAACGAGTAAATCTTCTCAGACAGAAATTCGAAGAAGCCATGGACGACGACTTCAACACTCCTAAGGCTTTAGCTGAGATATTCGAGTTCATATCATATATAAATAAGAAGCTCGACGAAGACCTTGTAGAGGGAGCTCTAGCCAGATACGCTCACGACACATTAATGGAGCTCCTAAACGTACTAGGTCTACTTCAAAAGTTTAGAGAAGCTGGAGTCTCAGGTGATGTTGAGCCTCTCATAGAGTTGCTAATTAAAGTGAGGGATGATGCTAGAAAGAGAAAAGACTGGAAGACAGCTGATTACATAAGAGAAGAGCTAAGGAAGCTAGGAGTAGTTCTAGAGGATACTCCTAAAGGAACCATCTGGAAGTTAGCTAAGTAATTCTGTGTCAATACCTAAAAATCTGTTTATAGGCGATTTATTTAAAAATACTTCTCTTTTTGGCAGAAATGATGTAAGGAAAAATGTGCAATAGCAGAAAAATATATATACTTTTTCCTCGAGAGATAACCTGGAGATAAGTATGTGGAGTCCAGGCTGGGGTAGAGGCTGGGGTAGAGGAGGCTGGTGGGGTCCTTGGCCAGGAAGAGGACCCTTCAGCTATCTCCCACCCTGGCAGAGACCAGGCTGGATATTCGGCAGAGGAGCCTGCAGATGGCTATTCCCGTGGATGTTCGGGTACTGGTACTCACCGATGTACTACTACTATCCAGCATACTACCCCTACTTCACACCAATGTACTACTGGTATCCATGGTGGATTAGAGGCTACTGGTATCCACCAATATATTACCCCTGGTGGTGAGATAACATGTACCCGTATTACTACGCTTACCCGAGATACTACTACCCTCTGCCGCCCTTCCCAATGTTTCCAGTAGACCCAATGGCTCTCCTCTACACATGGCCTTATCTATGGCTCTGGTACATATCAATGATGTACTACATAGAACTCTACAAAGTAATGATAGATATGTGGAAAAAGTGGGCTGAAACAGCCCTTAGTTCTATGGCTCCACCACAGCCAGGAACATAGTAATTTCACCTAATACATTATTTTTGAAAAATATTTTTAGCATATACACAAAATTTATTTTCTTCCTCTAGCAATATATAAGTGATTAGTATGCAGCGGGGACGTAGAATGTGGAGATACTGGAGGTACTATCCTCCACTATACTTCATGATGCCTCCTCCGCCTCCAGTCCAGCCCCCCCAGACCACTCAACAACAGCCAAGTACAACGACCGGTCCTCAGCAGCAGCCAACATACCAGCCCACATACTATCCTCCACCCTACTTCGCATGGCCTCCTATGCCGCCGCCAGCATACCCGATGACACCAGAAGAGGAATTAGCGTTTCTCGAAGACTACAAGAAAATGCTCGAAGAAGACCTAGAGGACCTTAAGCAAGAGCTCGAGAGCGTAGAAGCTAGAATAAGAGAGCTTAGAGAGAAGCTCGGAAAATAGTATGGTGGTGTTCTTGAGTAGTACAACTACAAAGAAGTTTATTTGCTATGCCTGTGGTCGAGTAATAGAGGTTCCCTACGGAGTACCTAAACCAGTAGCATGTCCTTTCTGCGGTGCACCAGAAGCTATGATCCACAGACTTGATAAGGGACCTCACAGAAGAGGTAGAGGCAGAGGGGGGCCTCCTTGGCAGAAGAGGCTAAACGAGGAAGAGAAGTAGTTGAGGAGATAGAGAGTAAACTCAGTAAAATAAAGTATAAGCTCATGGTGATAAGCGGGAAAGGAGGAGTCGGGAAAAGTTTCATTACAGCCAACCTGGCAGTAGCTACTGCCTTAATGGGACGCAAAGTAGCCGTATTTGACGCTGATATCCACGGTCCATCTATTCCCAAAATACTAGGAGTCCATGGTGAGAGATTCCCAGTAACTTCCTCTGGAATAGTACCAGTTTTAGGTCCTCTAAACATAAAAGTAGTATCTATTGATTTTCTTCTCCCAGGTGAAGATACTCCAGTAATATGGAGAGGACCGCTGAAATTCGCCGCCATAAGGGACTTTCTTTCTAAAGTAGAGTGGGGGTTCGCAGACTATCTCTACGTAGATCTCCCACCTGGCACTGGAGATGAACCTCTCTCAGTAGCACAGCTAGTATCAGGACTGTCGGGAGCCATAGTAGTAACTATTCCCTCAGAACTCAGCCTACTTGTCGTCAAGAAAGCAGTTACTTTTGCTCGCAAAGTAGGAGTTGACGTAATAGGAGTAATAGAGAATATGAGTGGCTTCACCTGCCCTAACTGCGGCAAAACATTTTTCGTGTTCGGGAAAGGTGCTGGAGAAAAAATAGCAAAAGACATGGGAGTACACTTCCTAGGATCTATTCCAATAGATCCCAGGATAGCAGAGACCTGTGACCGCGGAGAACCCTTCTTAATAAAGTATCCCGAATCTCCCGCAGCTAAGGCTTTAATGAAGATAACTGAAAAAGTCTTAGAAATTGTCGAGTCTAAATAAGTAGATTTTTCTTTTCCTATACTTAGATTTTTATATGAGTTTTATGTTCTAGATATCCGTAGCTATCTATTACACTTAGTCTTAAGGGACCATTATGTGGTGCTGGCGACACGGACGAAGAGGTCCCGGTAGACCTATGAAACCCCGCTTCATATCAACTTACCTCAGGGGAGTAAAGTTTGTCCCCGTAAGAGAAGACGGCACATTCATTGAAGCACCTCCCATAGTGCTACTACCAGATGAACTAGAAGCCTTCAAGCTCGTCTACCTAGAGGGTCTTTCTCAAGAAGAAGCAGCACGCAGAATGGGGGTTTCGAGAGGAACTCTCTGGAGATGCCTCAGTAGCGCTAGGAGAAAAATAGCTAGAATGCTCGTCGAAATGAGACCACTAGTGGTAGCATGGGGAGAAGAATATGGGGAACTTCTTAGATAGCGTAGAGTGGGAAATACTAGTAAAACTAGTCATAGCCTTCGCGACAGGCGCGCTCATAGGCACTGAAAGAGAGAAAGCTAGACTTGAAAGAAAAGACGAAAACTTAGCAGACTTCCCAGGTGTCAGAAGCTTTGGATTAATGAGCATCCTAGGAGCTCTCTCCATATGCCTAACTAAGTTCTTCCCAGAAGCCGTGACCCTCATAGTACTTGGCTCTATGCTAACCATATCAATATTAATCCTAGCGAGCTTCACTCTCTACAGAGTCTACTACGCTAAAGAACACGGAATAACTACACCAATAGCTCTAGCACTAGCATACCTTCTAGGAGTACTCGTTGGAGCAGGACTCCTCCTAGAAGCAGTAGCCACATCTATCTTCGTGACATTCATTCTAGCAATCAAGCTAACAGTAGAGAGAGCTTTAAGAGGAATAACGTACAAAGAGCTACTCTCAGCTCTCCAAATAGGCATAATGGTTTTTCTACTGGGACCCTTCGTTTTAAACCAGGACCTGACGGACCCTATATTTCATTTAGTTAGCTTTAGAACACTATACATATTTTTCGTAGCTATTTTATGCATCTCATACCTTAGCTACATGGTACTAAAGCTAAGGAGCAGCAGTGGTCTAGAAATAGTGTCGTTTTTCGGGGGACTCGTAAACAGTGAAGCTACCACAGTCTCATTCACACGACTATGCTTCAAATCCTCACTTGAAAACATAACACCAGTAGTCTCTAGAGGCGTAATAGTAGCTAACTTAGCTATGATCTCAAGAAACTTCTTCCTAGTCCTCCTCTTCTTCTCCCTACTGAAGAGAGGAACACCAGACATATGGTACTTCTCCTTCCTAGCCTTCACTACCTCACTCCTTACTGGATACGCGACAATAGCTCTAGTCTCCCCTAAGAAAAGCAGAGTCAAGCTAGAAGACATGCTAGAATCCCCACTAAGTTACAGAATAGCGTTTAAAGCATGTATAGTCTTCCTCGTAGTCCTAACAGCTACAGCTCTAGCAGTAAAGCACCTAGGAGAAGTAGGAGTTCTAGCCGTAGGAGGAATAGGCGGAATAGCTAGCACAACAGCCGTAATATTCACAATACTATCACTCATAGAAAGAGGCAGCATTGAAGTATCCGCAGGACTAGCAGCCATACTGCTCTCTACAGCAACCGCCGTTCTAAACAAGTTCCTCTACTTAAAAGCACTTAAAGCTCCTCGAGTACTCTTTAAAGACCTAGGATGGCGACTAGTATTTACATCAATACCACTGTTCCTCTCTAGCATTCTCCTACTTTATGCTCTTTAACAATATCCCTACCGCTAATAGTTAAAATTTCATCAAACAGCTCCCTCAGCACACTCTGGTAATCTTTTTCACCTCTCTCAATAAGATCCATAAGCTTCTCTAACTTACGTGTCCTCTCCTCTGATACAAGCTTTCCATAGTTTTCAGTGAGATAGTCGTAAACTTCTCTCCCAAGCTTAGTTATTATCAAGTAGCCTTTCCTCATAGACTTAACATACTTCCTCTCCACAAGTGTCTGAACGATCTTCGCGTAAGTCGAAGGTCTTCCTATGCCCCTCTCCTTCATTAACCGCACTACATCACCTTGAGTATACAGCGGTACTAAGTACCTAGAGTACGCCTTCAAGTCGACGACAGAGTACTCTCCACTAGCCAGCCTCTCCTCTGGGTAAAGCGGAAGCACTTCAGTAAAGCCAGAGTACTTTATGTCGATTACTCTCTCAATCTCTCTTTCCGCTCCCGCAAAGAGTACTTTCGCTTTCTGCTTGACTACTCGAGCAGGCTTCATCTGGCTGGCGATAAATCTCCTGAAAATCAAGTTATAGAGAGCTAAATGTCTCCTAGTTATCCTAATAGGAGTAAATATGGCTTCTTCAGCGAGAAGCTCTCTCACCCTCTCTGCGTCAAGAGGACGTGTAGGTCTTATACACTCATGTGCTCCAGCCTTACCCCAAGTCCTCGGCTGGTATAGTTCTTCGCCTTTTTCTCCAAAAGCTTCAAGGAGATACTCTCTCGCAATCGCCTGCCCTACAGCCGATACTCTAGTACTATCTGTTCTATGGTAAGTTATGAGACCACTCTCGAAAAGCTCCTGTGCGAGCTGCATCGTTAAAGGAGCAGTAAACCCAAGCTGTCTTGAAGCCTCTGTTATCAAAGAGTCTGTTGTAAATGGAGGCGGTGGAGGGATTTCAACTTCCCTTAAGTCTACTTCCTCAACTTTAGCCTTCTGATGCTTAAGTTCCTCAGGCTCCTCTACCGACAGCTCGTCCTTCGTGAACTCAAGTCTAAGCCCGTTACTAAAAGTTACAGCAAAAACTCTCCTATAGCTCTTATTATGCTCCTCTGTTCTTTCCTTAATCCAGCCTAAAACAGGAGTCTGGACTCTGCCTGCAGAGAGCCACTTAAGCTTAAAGTACTCCCAAAGCTTAGGGCTGAGCTCATATCCTATCCACCTATCTTCTATCCTTCTGACGAGCTGAGCTCTAACCAAGTATATGTCGAGGTCTCTCGGATTCTTAATAGCTTCCTCAATAGCCCTACGTGTTACCTCGTGAAACTCTATTCTCTTCACAACTTTAGCGTACGGCGCAAGCACTGCCGAGAGATCCCACGCTATCTTCTCACCCTCAGTATCAGGATCTGTTCCAATAAGCACTAAGTCTACTTCACGCGCAATATCTCTGAGAATATTAACTATCGCTATCTTATCTAAAGCCTCACCTCCACAGTGAGGACAGCACGCATCCTTCCTCGGATCAACAAATTGAAAGCCGCACTTAGAGCACCTCTTAAGTGTAGCGTAGTAGGGATAGAAGAACCTCTCACCATTCTTCTCCTCTATTAAAACCCCGTGGAAGTGAAATCTATCCCCAAGAACAGACTCAGGTACTGTAGGAAGATCAAATATATGACCCATAGAGGAGGCTATCATCAAAGTCCAGGAACCAGTAGAAACCTCATACACCTTCAGCCCCTTATATACCCTAGCCGAGGGCCTTCCAAAGAAGTTCGCTATAGTCTTAGCCTTAGTAGGAGACTCAACTACAACTAGCGCAGTCTTCGAGAGATCCTTAAGCTCCCCCCTTATCTTCCCCTCTCTGATCAACCTCACCTGAAGGCGGTCACGGTCTATCTCCTCTATCAGCTTCTTCACATCTATTTCATCTAAAGGAGTCCACGTAGTCTCAGCAACCCACTTACTCCTCCTAATCAATCCATTAAGCAGAGGCTTGTAGTCAACTACAACTATAGAGGCTCCTTTGGTTAGTCCTCTAACGAAGAGCCTCGAAGTCCTACCACTAGCCTGCAGATAAGTCATTATATCAGGTATCAGCACATAGCGTCTACCAGACTCCTCAATAAAGACCACTTCTCCGCTTTCCTTCAACCTCTTAACTACATCTGGCCTCGTGAGAAGAGACTTCGTATACTCAAGTGCTTTAACAAACTCTCTCTCAAGATACGTCTCAGCAGGCTTCTCACCAGATAGAACCTTCTGAAGCTGCATTATCGCCGCAACACTGCTTGTCTGAAGCCTTCTCCTCAATCTAGCTAACAGCGCCTCTACTTTCCTCTTCTCCTCCTCCTCTACAGCATCCCTCAGATAAGCGAGCAGTCTAAGAACCCCTATAGCTGAGATTTCCTCAAGCATAGAACTGAACTTAAACCTAGGTACACCCGCGAAAACAGCATATCTCACGACCTCAGGTAAGTCAAGCCCCCTAACCAGTATACCGTAGTACGTAGCTACACCAACCAAGACGTCTACTTCTCCCTTAGCGAACTTCTCTAACGCTCCCTTCGCCTTAGCGTGAGCAGCCGCCGCATTAACACCGTTCTCAACAAGATAATTCGCAAGCTCCTCAGCATACTCAATACCCTTATCTACAGGAACATAAATTATACCGCCCTTACCAAAGAGACGAACTATCTCAAGAACCTTCTCCTCTAAAGAGTTCTCAGGGATAACGTATATGTCCTGTATATTTCTTAGAGTTTCAGACCTACTACCTATGTCAAAGGAGAGAAGTTCTCTAAACAGCTTTACTCTCAGACCCCTAGGCCTACCCGTAGCTGTAGAGACTACCAGCACTCCCTTAACCTGCTTCCTCTCCCTCTCTATTGTCTGCTCAAGCTCCGCGATCTTCTTAGCAGTATCCTCTATCTCCTCCCTATTCCTCGAAGTAGCATAAAGCCTCGCCAACCTTATTTTCAGCCTAACAACCTCCATAGCAGACCTTACAGTCTCCTCACTAAATCCAAGCAACATTAATACACGGTCAACATTCTTAGAGCTCTTTATAATAGAGTCCACGTCATCTGCAAAAATAAATGAAAAAACCTTGTCTTTAATTAAATCAAATCTAGAAGACACAAACTTAGACGTGACTATCAAGACATCGAAGTCACCCTCCTGAATCCTCGAAGCCATCTCCTTTTTCTTAGACGGAGAAAGAGCCCCATAAAAAGCTATAACCCTTATACCCAGCTTCTCAGCAAAAGGCTGTATCCTCTCATAAACCTGCTTAACAAGAGGAACTGTAGGCTCAATAATCAAGCATTTCCCGCCCTTAGACGCAATGTACGCTGACATAATTATACCAAACACTGTTTTACCAACACCCGTCGGAGCCAGCGCAGTGAAACTCTTCCCTAACAGTACTCTCTTAACCCAAGTCCTCTGTATACTCCAAAGATGACTTCCCGTAACCTCGTTAAATATCTTGTCTACCTCCTTAAGCTTCTCCTCTACTTCAACTATCTCCCTATAATCTTTAAGATTACCTATTTTCTTAAGCAACTTATAAACAGTGTTCTTTATCTTCACAGAGCTCTTAGACGCCACTTCCTCCATACTTATAGGTAAGCATACCTCGCAGGGCAAAGAGTAAAGCAATCTCTCGTCTTTAATCTCTCCCCCACAGTTAGGGCAAAGATTCGCATACACTGTGTGAAAAAGCTTTCCCATACAGCTCAAAGGGTCTACGGTCAAGCTTATTAAAAAATCTTTTGCAATATAAGCGACCATATATAGCCCTTCAAGTACCTAATAACCAGAACTAATCCGCAGACCATCAAATAAAAGGTTACATATGTAACAGCCACTCAGTAACCGTAATCAAAAGAGAACAGCGAGTACACACATTTACCACAACAACTCTGGCGCCGAAGTGGCGGAAGAGTATTTAAGGTTTTCGTAAACCCTTATAAAATTTTTTCATGTAGGTAAAAATGTGAGCTCGGAAGAAAGGAAAGTTGAATATGCAAAAGGACTAACCCCCCTCGCTCTCGGCCTCGGCATAATTTTAGTAATAATTGGAACATACATAAACACCATGTGCTGGCTAGGAGCTGGCGTTACACTAGAACCATGGTTCGCTGGACGAATCGGCTCACCCATATACCCACCATTCGCCCTCGCCTTCCTGTTAGCAATCCTAGCATACCTAATGAAAGGAAAGCTCTCACCACAAGAAATAGCAGTAGTAACAATAATGGTCTTCCTCACAATGGACGCTCCCTTCGTAATAATGACCTTCCTCGAAATACCTGTTGGCGCCACCTACCAAGCACTAAAGAAACCACAAATCAAAGAACTATGGGACCTAATGCCAGACTACTGGACACCTAGAGACCCAAGCCTAGTAGAGCCACTATACGTCGGAGGAGCAGTAAACTGGGGCGCACTAACACCCTACATAGGACTAGCAATATTCCTCCTCCTAATATACCTCCTCCTAGTATTCTTCCTCACAACCGTCATCAGAGAATACCACATCAAAGTAGAGAAACTACCATTCCCGAACATCCTACCAGTAGTTGAAGTAGTTAAATACGGCGTAGTAGAAAAAACACTCTTCCAAATAGGCAAAATGATACCATTCTACATAGGCTTCATTATAGGCCTAATAGTCGCTGGCATATCAGTAATGAACTACATCGCACCAGTATTCCCAGTATTCTTCGCCTGGGGCCAGTACTACCTAGGACCAACCCTAGGCAGATTCCTCAAGAGCGTCTGCCCCTCGATCAGAGGATGGTGGATGTTTATTCCCGCGGACGTCGCTGTATTCTACTTAGCTCCTCTTGATGTACTGTTTACAGGAACTGTATGGACCTTCTTGGGCGCCATATTACTGCCAATAATATTCGTCTCAGCTGGTGTTGTTCCAGCAGGCAAGAACGTTGGATTTAGTGGACCATTCCAGTGGGCTAGGATGGCTAGATTCTATGTGCCAATAGCTGTAGGTATCTTCGCCGTACTATTCGGTTTAAGAACATACATAACAAGCCTGAGGAAAGCTATTAAGGGCGAGAAACCTGAAGAAGGAGAGCTGCATCCTCTGCTAGTATGGGGAGGCTTCATCGCGTTGTTCATAATATACTTAGCTGTGTGGAGTGCTATAGGAGCTCCAGCAGTAGTAGCTTTTGTAGCACTACTGGTATGGGTGATTGACAGCATTGGTTCAGCAAAGATCGTAGGTGAGTCTGGTACATGGCCAAGCCTCGGCGGAAGCTATGTTAACATGCAGGCTATTGCCTACCAGACTGGTATGGCTTTAGGAGTATATCCAAGCAACCCGTATAAGTCTACAAGTAGCTGGGCTCTAGGAGCAATGGTTGCTTACACTCTACCAGGCTATGCTTACCAGTCTCCTGCAACTGTCTGGGGCTGCTTAACAGGCTATGCTCTAGCAGAGCACCTTAAGGTGAGGACTAAAGATATATTCATTGCAATGCTTGTAGCCTTCCTTGTGATGGCTTTCATTGGTCCATGGGAAGTACTAGGCTATGTCAGTAAAGCTGGTATAAACAACCTGAGGCTAGCATGGGGCATGGGTGACGCTAGATTCATCAGAATGAAGCAAGTACCTTATGTACTTAAGTCAGGCTACATAATATCGGCTGAGCACGCCACATTCTTCATTACAGCGATAATACTTGTCGGTATACTGTGGTTCCTTAGAATGAAGTTCCCATGGTTCATACTAAACCCAGTGGGCCTATTCTTCTACGACGGAATGTGGCTGCTCAACGTAGGCACTGCTTTCATACTCAAGATAATAACTATCAAGATCTTTGGAGCTAAGGCTTACGAGAGAGTAGGGGTGCCATTAGCAGTAGGATTCCTCATAGGACTAGGACTAGGAGCATTCCTCGGAATGACCGCATACACGTTTATTAAGGCTCCATAGAATAGTTAAGTATAATATTCTTTTTAATTTTTTATGAACTACTTATGGATTGTTTTCAGAGAACTTTATGTTTTCAGAGGAGTGGTATTTTATTAAGCAGAGAAATTTTTCTTTGGAAGTAATATTTATATAAGGTTACGGAAGGGTATTTTGGTGTCGTTGTGTCTCGAAGGTGTTTAGCTGTATTTGTACTACTACTGATGATCAGTGCTCCGTTGTTCGTAAGTGTTGCGGCAGAGAATCAGGAAAGTCTAGTGGATATGAGTAGGGTAGTTAAGCACTTGAAGTTTTTCGCCAGTCTTAAGTCAAGGTTCGTGGGTACTGAGGGCTACTATAAGGCGGCTAGTTATATTGAGAGGTATTTTCGTGAAGAGCTGGGGCTGGAGGTTAAGAGACATGAATTTAGAGTGCTGGTTCCTTTAGAAGATAAAACTACTATAAGTGTGGGAGGAAGCGAGTATTCTTTGTATGCTATTTATCCTAACTTAGTGGCTCCGTCGAAGGCGCCTCCAGAGGGTATCAGGGGGAGGCTTGTTTATGCTGGTAAGGGTACGTTGAGGGAGTTTAGTGGGATTGACGTAGAGGGAGCTATAGTTCTCTTAGATATTGATGGGTGTGAGAAGTGGGTTAATGCTATGAAGCTTGGTGCTAAGGCTGTTATTGTTCTAGGTAACAGGGAGGTTGATAGACTGCACTTGGAGAGTAGCTTGACTATTGCTGCGCCTGTTCTGTTTCCTAGGTTTTATGCTGAGGGGGAGGTTGCGTTAGAGCTTTTGAAGAAGGCTAGGGAGGGAGCTGAGGCTGTGATATATGGGGGACATGTGTGGAGAGAGGTTACTGGAGTGAACTTAGTGGCTGTTGTTAAGGGTGAGAAGTATCCAGGTAAAGTGGTTTATGTGCTGGCACACTATGATTCATTCTCGTATGTTCCGTCGCTAGCCCCTGGTGCGGACGAGGCGTGTGGGATTTCTCTTCTTTTAGAGCTGGCTAGGGTTCTTAAGGAAGAAGGGCCTGCTATGACAGTGTATTTTGTCGCTGTGGGGAGTCGCTGGCAGGGGCTGGCTGGAGCGAGGTACTTTGTTGAAGACTACTTGTTTAGTGAAGATATTGGCACTAAGGTGTACCCCTACTTGGCTATTGGAATAGATATTTCTACTGGGACAAATAAGGTGAGTTTTGCTGTAACTGGTTACATGTATGCTATGGCGCACTCTACTCTCTACGATAAGTTGTTGTCGCAGATGTTCCTGTTCTCGAGGAAGGTTGTGAAGGAGTTTAGTCGAGAGTATAGTAGTGTTTACAGTAGGATAGAGAGCCGTGAGCTGAAGGATGTTGTTGGACTTACTCTCGGTAGCTGGAGTGCGGGCTACGTAATGCCTTATGTCTTAGATACGGAGCCGTTTAATGTTGCTGGCTTGCCTGCGTTTAGCTTCATTACATTATTTGATATCAGGGGGTTCTGGCTTACTCCGTTCGATACTTTAGAGAAAGTGAATTTAGAGAATTTAAGGGATCAGAGCGAGTTTATTGCTTACTACTTGCGTAAGCTGCTTGTAGAGGGTTCTCCGCAGGACATATACAGGGGTTCTTGGAAGGACTTAAAGCCTATGAGGAAGAAGGAGGGTGTTGCTGGTGCTTACTTTGGCTACGATAGACTAGTGGTAGAAGTTGTGAAATATGATCCTACAACTCCTAGGCTCTATAGACCAGTGCCTGGCGCTATTGTTGTGGTTCATAAGGTGACTGGCTGGTACTCTAAACCAGCTGCTTACAATAAGTATAATATGTTTGCTTGGATATTGGCTAAAGCCAATGAGAGTGGAGTAGCTTTTATTGTGGGTGTTCCTTGGGAGCAGGCTGGCTGTGGAGATACTTATGTTGAGGCGTACAAGGTGGACGAAGATACTGGTAGAATAGTTTTTGCTCCTGATGAAGGAAGTTACGGTGCGGGTACTTACCCTCATACAGTGATGGTTAAGGGTGATCTTCAGAGGAGTAGGACTGTGATCTTTGAGTGTGCTACGATGGTTGTGCCTGATATCTATTATCCGTATTCTCTTCAGAAGAACATTTACTTGACGCCGTTTAAGGCGCCGACTAACCCTATTCCCTACGCGTCTTATGATACTAAGGTTTCAGTTGATGTTTTGAGAGCAGAGGCTTTTAATCCTCTGATGTCCTATGGCTGGGCTTATGATCCGCTGACATCTACGCTTATCTTGTTTGTTCCACCGGAGACTAGTTTTGTCGCTGTAGTTAAGTTTATGGGGCAGGCGTTTATCGGCGCGATAATATGTAACTCGACGAGAGAAGAGCCTCTAGGGGAAGGGTTTACTTTACGTGAAGTAGGTGAAGTGCGTGTTCTCAGTATGTCTCCTGTTGTTTTTGCGAGGGAGCTCACGTCTATAACTGAGCCTAGGTATAGGATAGCTTATGCTTTTAAGATTCTTGATCCAGCGCTTATCGACTACTATACTCTGGCTAGGGAGTTTATAGAGGAGAGTGGGAGATATATTGAGGCTAAAGACTACACGAGGGCTTACTACAAGTCTATACTGGCATGGTGTTATTCACTTAAGGCTTACGAGAGGTCTAGGGACGTATACTTAGACTCTGCTTTCAGCATTACTTTCGCTTTGCTGATAATACTGCCGTCGATAGTGCTTATCGAGAAGCTTCTAGGTAGACTCAGGGGCTTCAGTAGGTTGACGATACTAGTGTCGGTGGGCGTAGTTTTCTTCGTAATACTCTGGATGCTTCACCCAGGTTTCAGTATTATTGGGAGTACTCCAGCTCTAGTTACAGGAACTATAGTGCTGGTCTTAGTCGCGCCTGTCTTAGTGCTTGTGATTTCGCAGGCTTCTTTCGGTGTCAGTGAGATAAGGAAGACTCAGATAGGTTTACACTTCCTAGAGCGCTCTAGGCTGGAGATGATTGTTTCAGCTCTGGGTATTGGAGTAGAGCATATGAGGAGGAGGAAGCTGAGGACTTCGCTGACTTTATTCACGGTAATAGTGGTGACTTTCTCGCTTGTTTCACTGACTTCGGTCACTCCGCTCGTGATAGTGAAGCCTAATGTGTATCCAGTGAAGCCAGCCTATAAGGGTATTTTAATAGAGTCTCCTGAGTTTACTCCTCTTGAAGAGAGCGTAGTTTATGTTGCTAGAGGTCTTTTCACGGACGCGAAGGTGTGTGAGAGGATATGGGCTTATCCGGAGCTCAGTGAGGGCGCGGAGAGCACGTTTACTTTATTTGCTAAAGGCAAGGTGGTGTACCTTAAGGCGATTATAGGAGTTTCTGTAAATGAGAAATATGCTTTAGCGAAGCATATGATTGAGAAGGCTTGGGTCGGCGGCGACTGGTTCGACTACGACTACGAGTACTCGTGTATTGTTCCGCGGAGCATTAAAGAGGGCTTAAACATAGAAATAGGTGATGCAGTGCTGCTTAACGGTCTTAGATTTATAGTTAAGGGAGTTTTCGACGACAAGCTTCTGAGCAGTGAGGAGCCGCTTGATTTAGACGGCTATAGCTCCTTTAGACCTCTTTTCAGGGAGGAACTTCAGGCGCTTCAGACGCTTGATCCTGAGGTGAGGATTTCTTGGAGCAATATTGTTTTGATTCCAGTAGGTATAGCTAAAAGTTTTCCAGGGGCTTATTTAGCGTCAGTAGCTGTGGTCACTAAGGCTCAGGATAGCGAAATAGAGGCTAAGGCCAGGGAAGTTTACACTTGTTTAGATAACTTGATTGTACACGCTGGATTAAGTGATAAAGTAGAGGTTTACGCTAAGGCGTATGCTCAAGTGGTCAGCGGGTTCTCTATGATAGTTCCACTCATTATAATAGGCGGCTTAGTAATACTGACAACTATACTCGGCAATACTTATGAAAGGATGAGGGAAGCTGGTATACTCAGCGCCTTAGGTTTATCTCCAATACATGTCTCGGGAATGTTCTTTGCTGAAAACGTTGTTTATGCTTTAGTAGGAGCGTCTATAGGCTATGCTCTAGGACTAGTAGGAGCGAGGGTGTTTGCAGCATATAATATCTTGCCAGAGTATGTTGGAGTGAACTATACTTCAACAAGCGTGATATTCTCTATAGGTGTTGTGATGATAATGGTCTTATCGTCGTCTCTGTATCCGTTCTATAAGGTATCTAAGCTGGTTACACCGAGCCTTGAGAGGAGGTGGAAGCCGCCCACAAAGCCTAAGGGCGACAAGTGGGAGATTTTGCTGCCGTTCACTTACCTTGACTTCAACGAAGTTCTAGGACTGGTATACTATCTCTCAGAAGTCTATAGGGAGCACACTATCGAGAGGGCTGGCGCATATACTGTAGTTGAGCACAGAATGTTTAAAGAAGAGGAGAGGGCTGGAATAGAGTCTATTATATGGCTACCGCCTTACGAGCTTAACGTTAAGCAGAAGTCTCTGTTAGTTCTTTATAGGAGTAAGACTGAAGGAAAGTACATGACGACACTTGTCTTAGAGAGGATAAGTGGACCCTACGTTAACTGGGTCAACTCCAACTTAGGCTACATAGACGAGCTCAGGAAGCAGTTTCTCACATGGAGGCTCCTGAGGCCTGAGGAGAGGCGTAAGTATATAGAGAAGGCTTTGTCTGCTCTACGGTGATAAGCGTGGCTGAGTCCAGTGGCAGTAAAGTAGAGGAGCTGAAGCCTGGCTTAACGCCAGTATCGCTTTTCGCAATACTCTACGCGACAGTAGTAATGACTCCAGTGATAATATTCCTGAGGATAATGGCTGGTGTCGCCGACGTAATAAGATTCATACCAGTGTTCATTACGCTCCTTCTTTTCACAGAAGTAGGCAGATTTACGTATAGGTACGTCACTAGCCAGGAAGCGTTCATAATATACTTCATGGCGGAAATGGTCGCCTTTGATGCTCCCTACTTCGGCGGATTCATATATACCTTGTATCTCAGAAAAGCTCCGTACACAAAGCTCTTTGGGCTAGCAGAAAAGATCCCGACGTGGGCGGCGCCTCCGCTGAACAGCTATGGCGCTGTATTTAGGACATTTATTGCTCCTGAGTGGGCTACACCTATAGCAGTAGCTCTCATAGGGTTTACTGCAGGAATGTTGATAGACTTTGCTCTCTCCTTCATATTGATACAGCTCTTCATAGAGATAGAGGACTTGCCTTACCCTGTAGCTCCGATAGATGCCCAAGCAATAACTACGCTGACTGAGAGAACTCCCGAGAAGATAACATGGTTCTCGATAGCAGCAGTAATAGGCTTTATATACGAATTTATCCTATACGGAATGCCCAGCATAACCGAGACCTTCCTTAAAACAAAGATACACTTTATACCTTACCCGTGGATAGACCTGACGTCTCTAATAGAGAAAGTCCTCCCTGGAGCTATGTTTGGAATAGCAACAGACATATCGATGTTCGTTGTCGGCTGGGTAGTTCCATTCGATGCAGCGATGTGGATTTTCATAGGAAGCCTCTGCACATTTGTCATAGGGAACTTCCTTGCCCTCAAGATACCTCACCCTGCTTTCGCTGAGTGGCAGAGAGAGTGGACTCCAGGACTCAGTTTAAGCTGGCTCTGGCAGAGAAGTGTCTACAATATATGGGCGAGTCCGCTGATAGGATTGACTCTAGGCGCATCGCTCTACGTGTTCGTCAGGTCGATAAAGTACATGGGTAAAGCTCTTGATAGCCTCAGGAAGTTAACGGAGGTCTCAAGGGCTAAGGGGTATCTTTCGCTCAAGTACGTGTTGCTCATGTGGATCACAGGAGTTATTCTAGGAATAGCAATCGACTGTCTGCTAGTACCGGAACTCTGGTATGTGTGGTCCTTTATATGGGCTATAGTGCCGTTTCTCCAAGCAATACTTGTCGGAAGAATGATAGCTGAAATAGGTATAGGCACGGGAATACCGTATATCAGGGAGGCGCTTCTACTGGCGACTACTTCTCCAGGATATGTGGATCCGTGGATGGTGCCTAGTAAAACTACTACAGCTGCAGGTATTATAGCCCACAGAATTAAAGTAGCTCTGCTCACTAAGACAAAGCCAATAGACTACTACAAGGCATCTGTGATAGCCATACCTGCAATAATCTTCGCCAGCTTCGTCTTCTGGAGCCTCTTCTGGTCTATGGCTCCAATACCATCTGCCATGTACCCGTGGACTGCGATAAGCTGGCCAGTACAGTCTCTAAACTTCGCGCTCTGGGTATCACGTTCTCTCCAGATATTTAAGCCAGTTCAAATAGTAAGTGCTATAGTATTTATCTTCGTCATAAGCGCTATTGCAGAGAAGTTCAAACTACCCTTCAGCTACCTAGGCTTCGTCGCTGGAGCAGGAATGGTTCCACCCTTCGCACTGAACTACTTCCTTGGAGCACTTGTCGGCAGGTATATCGAGAAGAAGGTAGGAAAAGAGCGCTGGGAAGTATTGAGATCAGTAATCATAGCAGGACTTTTCTGTGGAACAGGACTCGCTGTAGGGCTCGCTGTAGCGATACTGCTTGTAGGCAGAAGCATCTGGGGAGCACCGTATTAGGCGCTGACTTATTTTAAATACTCTTTTCTTTAATTGCTTTGATTTCGAAGTAAAAAATATAATTGAGAGGCTTTTCCTTCAAAGAGGTAGGTAAACCTATGACCATTCCCTGGCATAGGCTCACAGTAGAGGAGGTTTTGGAGAGGCTTAAAACTAGTCTTAAAGGTCTCGACGAAGAGGAGGCTAAGAAAAGACTTGAGATTTACGGATATAATGAGATACCAGAAAGGAAGGCTAGAGGCCCTTTAAGTATACTTCTAGACCAGTTTAAGAGTATTTTAGTTCTGTTACTCCTAGTTTCTACAGCTGCATCTTTCGCTTTAGGTGAAATAAAAGACGGTACTGCTATCTTAGCGATTGTAGTTATTAACGCAGTTCTCGGCTTTATACAGGAGTATCGGGCAGAAAAGGCTGTTGAAATGCTTAAGAAGCTGGCAGCTCCTAAAGCCGTAGCTGTTAGAAGTGGTGTAGAGAGAGTTTTGCCTACTCGAGAACTTGTACCGGGTGATATCATAGTACTTAAGTCGGGAGATAGAGTGCCAGCAGACGCTCGTGTAGTAGAGGCGGTTAATCTCAAAGTGGATGAAGCAATACTTACTGGCGAGTCTATTCCAGTGAGTAAGATAAGTGACCCTATCCCCACAGAGGCACTTCAGATAGCAGATATGAGAAACATTGTGTTCATGGGTACTCTAGTGACTTACGGCAGAGGTAAGGCTGTAGTAGTGGCTACTGGAACTAAAACCGCTTTTGGTAAAATAGCGGAGGCGGTTCAGAGAGAAGAGAAAGAAGAGACTCCTCTTCAAAGGAAAATGGAGCACTTTGGAAGGATACTAGTAGCTGCAGTCTTTATACTAACTTTAATAGTCTTCCTTGACGAGTTCTTTTTCGGAGTAGATTTATTCGAGGCTTTTATGACTGCTGTGAGTCTTGCTGTGTCAGCTGTGCCTGAAGGTCTGCCAGCTGTAGTGACTGTTACTCTTGCTCTAGGAGTTCAGAGAATGGCTCGGAGAAACGCTATTGTACGAAGGCTCTCAGCCGTAGAGGGTTTAGGCAGCGTTACTGTAATATGTAGTGATAAAACAGGCACAATAACAAAGAACGAGATGACTGTAGTCGAAGTATACGCAGATTTTAAGGAAATAAGAGTGACTGGCGCAGGTTATTCTCCCGTAGGAGAGTTCTATTACAACGGAACCAAGATAGACCCTCTGCAGTCTCCTACATTAAGTATGTTGCTTCAAGCAGCCGTGCTGTGTAATGACGCGAAACTGCATCGTGAGGAAAACGAGTGGAAAATCATAGGGGATCCTACTGAAGGGGCTTTAGTAGTACTAGCAGCTAAGGCTAGAATATTGAAAGAAGACTATGAGAAAAAGTACCCTAGAGTAGACGAAATACCGTTTGAATCTGAGAGAAAGAGAATGACTACTATTCATGATGTAAATGGAGAGCGCTACGCTTTCATGAAAGGAGCTCCCGAAGTAGTGATTTCTTTATGCAGTAAAATTATGGTTGAGGGTTATGTA
Organism: Thermoprotei archaeon; assembly: GCA_003650815.1. GTDB lineage: Archaea > Thermoproteota > Thermoprotei > Thermofilales > B15-G2 > B15-G2. Next base: position 36,178 of record QMSB01000001.1, read on the forward strand.
AGAGACCTCACAGAAGACGATAGAAAGAAGATCTTAAGTAAAGCCTCGCACATGGCTGACAGAGCTCTAAGAGTCCTAGCCTTAGCTTACAGAAAGCTACACGATAATATAGAAAAGGGGGAAGTAGAGTCTAGTATGGTTTTCTTAGGCTTAGTCGGAATGATAGATCCTCCTAGACCTGAAGTGAAGAAAGCAGTACAGACCGCTAAGAGCGCTGGAGTCGATGTAATAATGATCACGGGAGATCATAAGGCAACTGCAGTAGCCATAGCTAAGGAAGTGGGGATCATAGAGGGGGATGACTATCTCGCTCTCACGGGAGATGATTTAGATAAAATGAGTGATGAAGAGCTCTACAAAATAGTAGACAAAGTAAAAGTCTATGCGCGTGTGTCTCCAGAACATAAACTGAGAATAGTGAAGCTGCTTAAAAAGAAGGGGCATGTAGTCGCCATGACGGGAGACGGAGTAAACGACGCGCCAGCAGTCAAGCTAGCTGATATTGGAATAGCGATGGGTAGGAGAGGATCTGATGTCACTAGAGAAGTTGCTGACATAATACTTGCTGACGATAATTTCGCTACAATCGTAGCGGCGATAGAAGAAGGCAGAGGGATCTACGAGAATATTAGAAAGTTCCTCAGACTACTGCTTTCAGCTAACTGGGATGAAATATTAGTAGTTTTCGTGTGCTCTATGCTAGATCTCCCTATACCATTCACTCCTCTCCAAATACTTTGGATAAACCTCTTAACAGACGGTTTGCCCGCGCTCGCACTAGGACTAGATCCTCCCGCGCCTGATGTGATGAAGAGGCCTCCTAGAGATCCTGAAGAACCTATCTACAGGGGAATGGAGCTCTTTATAGCGTTTTCAGCAGCTTTAGCTCTATTTGCTTGGATTACTCCGTTCTGGATTGCATTAAGTATGGGTAGACCCTTAAAAGAGGCGAGGAGTATAGCATTTACGCAGGCAGTACTCTTTGAGCTAATACTCTCGTTTAACTGTAGGTCTGAGAGAGAATATGCCTTTAAATCTATTAAACTTCTCACAGCAAATAAGTACCTTGTTTTAGCTGTCTTTGCGTCTCTCGTTTTACAGCTGACTGTAATATATGTACCTTTCCTTCAACAGTTCTTTAAAACATTACCACTCACCACGTGGGACTGGGCTATGGTACTATGCTTCGCAACAACTAGTCTTCTGCTATATCCAGGGCTTTTTGATACCAGAAGGGTTTACAGAAAGAGAGTGAAGCTATCGTCGAAATGCAGATAGAGTTTCGTGTTTTTGAGAATTCTTGATAAGGCTTCAAGAACTTCTACAGAATCATCGTGTACTTCTATTACATTTACTAAGCTCTTAATTACATCGCATTTATACTCGTAGTCTTTTCTAAAATCTCCTTTTCTCCTAAAGAAAAAGGATATTTGAGAAACAGGGAGACCAAAGGACTTCAGTTCTAAAATAGTAGCTCTGCGGAGACTAGCAGGACGGCCAGTTACAACGACTACGCGTCCTTTCTTTAACCTATCTAATAGAAGATCAATACCTATTTCCCTGGGTTTATCGTATATAATGTAGTCTTCAGATAAGAATAATCTCCAGAACCTCGACCTGATTTTAGGATCTAGGTCCTCGGGATCACGGGCATCGAGTTTAAGTTTTTTCATTACTACGCTTATTTTCTCACTGACATCTACAAGTACCCCGTCTACATCAAAGACGTAAATAGGTCTTGTATCAAAAAGCATCAGCAGTAGTACTGTAGCTAATTTAATAAGGTTCTCTCCTAACAAAGTAATATGATAATAGGGGTTGTCGCAGATACTCACGATAACCTAAATAAAGTTTCAAAAGTAATAGAAGTTTTTAAGGAGAAAAATATTGAAATAGTGTTACATGCAGGAGACTATATAGCTCCCTTTACTTTAAAGAAGTTCTCTGAGCTAGGTGTCAAGCTGATCGGTGTTTTCGGTAATAATGACTGTGAAAAACCTCTGTTGTACAAAGTAGCGTCAGGTCTTGGTTACGAGCTCTACGGACAGCCAGTTGAGCTAGTACTGGACAACAGGAATATACTACTGCTTCACGGTTTTGGAGGAAAGAAGTTTACAAGGCTCTTTGTTGATGCAGCGGCAGCTACAGGCGAATATGATCTAGTAGTTTACGGGCATACCCATGAGAAGGATTGTAGAGTATTTAAGAAAAATTCGCGGAAAACAGTTATATTGAATCCAGGTGAGGTCTGCGGGCTTCTCTCAGGTAGATCAACAGTAGCTATAGTGAACCTTGATACTCTCGAAGTAGAGGTAGTAGAGGTTTAGCTTTCTTTATATGCAATAAAGCTTATCTCTATCAGAGCTCCCTTAGGGAGGTTTGAGACCTCAACTGTTGTTCTTGCCGGAGGTTTTTCCTTAAAGAATTTGGCGTATTCTTCATTGAATGCAGGAAAGTCTTCCAAGTCCTTTAAATACACGAATGTTGCGGCAACGTCTTCGAGAGAATAGCCAGCCGCCTCGAGTATGTTCTTAATGTTTTCTAGGACTCGTCTAGTCTGTTCTCGAATATCTTTTCCTACGAGCTTCCCTGTCTCCGGGTCTATTGCTATTTGACCTGCTCCGAAGAGGAGAGGACCCGCCTTTATTGCCTGAGAGTAGGGTCCGATGGGCTTAGGGGCTTTTTCTGTAAGAATTACCTTCTTCACATTAGTAATAGGGCAGAATACAATAAATAAGCTTGGGAGAAGTAGCGCTAAAAAATATATTTTCGCAGTCAGAAGACTCCAGTGCGCCTAGGTTTCTCTACTTGGGGATTTGAAGGAGATTTAGTTGAGGCAGCGAGTATCATTTCGAAGTATTTTCCTGTAGTTGAAGTCTTTGTCAGAAGTCTCTCGCACTTAAATAAGATTGATGTATATGGGCTTAAGAAATTGAGTGTCTCGTACAGTGTACACGCCCCTGAGCAAGCTAGCTTAACGCTTCCAGATGAAGATGGATTGAAAAAGAGTATTAAAGCACTGCAGGCCTCTATAGAGCTTGCTTATGTTTTAGACTCAGACATAGTAGTGTTCCACTCAGGCAGGAATTACGGTGAAGGTAGTTTCGAGAGGCTAGTCTACGCGCTTAAGAAGTGTTGTTCTACTGCAGAGAGCTATGGAGTCTACCTATGTTTAGAAAATGGGTGGGGTAGAGGACTAGTACATACTCTTGAACAAATAAGGAGAGTGTTAGATGAGGTAGGATCAGATTACCTCAAGGCGACGCTCGACACAGGTCACTGTTTCATAGCGGGAATAGATCCCCTAAAAGAATACGAAAATAACTATGATATAGTATTTGAAATTCATCTTCATAGCAACTATGGCAATAGTGACGATCATCTTCTCCCTCACGTCGGTTTACTTGATTTAGAAGGTCTAGTCGATATTCTACAGGGGAAAATGTTTAACAGATACGTTGTGCTAGAAGTGAAGACGGGTAAAAATCCAGAAGAATTTATTGCTTACGCGAAAGAGGAGCTAGAGCGGTACTTCGTATAGTATTACTCTATCTACTTCCAGGTTTACTCCAAGATCTTTACTATAAGTTGGATCTATTGATTCAACGTAGATCAGGTATCTGTCTTTGAAGGGATCATAGACTATGTCTACGTAGCTGTGAATAGGATAGTCTTTTCTCTCGTAGGGAGACTTCGGAGTCCACTCTCCCACGAAAATAGTTTCTAGATTAATGTTCCTGTAGTCTATTATGTAGGCTTCAAAAGTCTTTGCAACGGCAGCTCCATTTACTACTGCACGGCTAGCCGCGCCAATAAACATGGCTCCTAGTCCTGATGAGAATATGTTTCCGTACAGAAGCAAGTAATCAGGCTGAGGTTTTCCGTCTATTTCAAGTACTCCTAGCTTTCTCCAAGACTTCCCATCGCTGCTGACTGCTAGCGCCATATTAACTCTCTTTCCACTATTAGCTTTATATAGCGCAAAGAATTTTCCGTCCACGAAGCTTATTGTAGCGTCTCTAGCTTCGAGTAAATCATAATCCTCTCCTCTCTCTAAGACTACTCTTTCAGAGGTCCATGGGCCTCTGGGATCATCTGCTGAAAGAAGTAGAGTACACCAGCCCGGTTTTTCATCATCTATAGCTAGGTACAGGTAATATCTGCCTGTTAGCGGGTCTAACAACATCTGTTGTCCCTCAATACTCTTTATCTTTCTTCCACAAAGCTCGCTTACTTCTTCCTTAGACATAAAGTATGTAAGGCTATAGTCTTCTCCATTAGTGGATCGGTATATTTCAACACCATATCCACGAACACCTACTTTCCTAGGTCGAGTAGTCAGCCAGAATTCGTGTGTATCGTAGTCTACTAGCACGTTGCCTGCTCCTCTCCACGATCCGGGTTCAAAGGAGGGAGGCTCGAGAACTACTTTAAGGAACTTTCTCTGAGAGAGGAGGTAGTGTGGTGGCACTATTCCGTAAATTCTCCAGCCCTCAAGTTTATTTCTCACATACAGATAGGTTATATCTTTACGTATAATACTTTCACCGCAGTTCACACTATTCCGAACTTAGAGTAGATTTCAGGTCTCCTCTGGTATATAGCTGGAATTACTTTTCGTACAGCATCTACTCGACTGATATCTAGTTCTACTGTAAGTACTCTTTCTCCTGGACCTAAGTCGAGCATTACGTAGCCTAATGGGTCTATAGCTAAGCTTCTTCCAATAAAGTCTTCTCCAGCGTGACAGCATGCTAGCACGTAAACTCCGTTTTCGTGAGCTCTAGCTTTCAGTAAAGTAAGCCACTGCTCTTCTTTGAGGATTCCTTTGTACCAGCCCGCGGAAACAGCTATTACCTTAGCTCCATTCAGAGCTAGTATTCGGGCAAGCTCAGGAAATCGAATATCGTAGCATATCTCGAATCCCACGTTAACGCCGTTTACTTCTACTAAGACTATGCTATCGCCAGAGCTGAAGATACTAGATTCTCGATACTTGAAGGCATCAAATAGATGTATTTTTCGATAAACAGCCTTAATCTCGCCATCGGCGCCGATCACGACTGTTGAATTGAATACCTTGTTTTGTTCTAACTCCTCTATGTTAATAGCTACGTTTACTTCAATTTCCTCAGCAGTTTTCCTGACAGCTTTTACGAACTCTCCTTCAAGAGGCTCAGCTACTTTCTTTACAAATTCTCTATTGAACGGCTTGCCATACGCCATAGTGTATTCAGGAAATAACACTAAGTCACTCCCTTGACTTTGCTCATTTAGCACTCTAAGTACTTTCTTCAAGTTTTCTTCTTTATCAGGACCAGTAGCTATCTGAGCTAGAGTTACTCTAAACACGGGTAGACAGAAGCACCTATCTATTAAATAATTTTATAACGTCGCGAGTTTTTGCTTCAAGGCCTTTCAGCAGTATTGCCTCATGACAGTACATGAATACTGGTTTCTGCCAAGCGAGTTCTCTTCCTATCCACTTCTCATATGAAATCTCAGACATTTTTTCAGTATTTTTAAGGTCTATTATAACATACTCCTTTTCATATCGCTTCCACATCGATGTAAGTTTTAGCTCATCAATGTTGCTTGCTTTGCATAGTTCTTCTATAATATTGTTTACAGGTTTTCTGATAGACAGGGCTTCATCTATAATAATACTCTTTAGCTTTTTCAAATACTTTTCAAATATTTTTTCTAAAATCCAGTCAGAGGATACTAGTTCAAGTGTCAATCCTGTGTTTCCTCCACATAGCTTCCAGGCATCTTCAAGAGCTAAGGGACACTTTATTTCTTCAAGTAGAGAAAAGTAGTCTTTTTTATTCAAATTCCAGAACAGTAGTGTTTCAGTAGCAGGAACTACTTTACGAGAAGTTATGACTACTACTTTGAGGGAGCCTCCGTGGCGCCTAACTTTACTTAAATACTTTTCTCTAAAGCTTTTTTGAAATCTATCTATTTGTGCTTTTAAATCTCTTTCCTCTAAGACTTCATCAATAGCGTCTACCACGACTAGATGTCTCTTCTTTAGTCTACTTTTGAAAAAAAGCCTAGATTTGGTGACTACTTTAAGTATGGAAGAGGGGCTCACAAACCCTAGGAGTTCTGCTCCTTCAACAGGCTCGTGAGACCTGCTGACTAACCTATGGTACTTTTTATGTAACTTAATAAAATCTTTTACAATAGATTTATTTGTTGAAAAGACTCTCGTATATAGGTTATATCCCCTCCTCAAATAGCCTATGTAAGTTAGAATTATTTCTCCACGAGTTTTCTTTAAGTAGAATGCTGTTGCTTCAATAAATTTAGTTTTCCCACATCCCAAAGGGCCTAAGATCGTGTAGATTTTAAAGTTTTCTAGCTCTAGTAGTTTCTGTAGCTCTTTTTCTCTATCGTGAAACGTTGAGCCTATGTCTGGTACTCGATAGCTTCTAAGTATATGGGATGCTCTCTCCATGGGTGCTATAAATATCACATCTTCAGAGCTATATGTTTCTATTGCTTTAAGTTGTTTAGCAAGGCTCTATTGTTGATGGAGGTTTAGGCGTGATAGCATAGGTAACCATAGTGACTTTCTCTATCTCCTTGTAAATTCGGCTAGCTATGCGGTCTAGTACTTCGTAAGGAAGTCTAACATAGTCAGCTGTCATTCCGTCAGAGCTCTCTACTACTCTGACTATCACTATGTATCCTTCTTCGCGGCTGTCTCCCTTAACTCCAACCCACTTACTGTCACTCACTACCGCGAAGCCTTGCCAGACTTTCTCATAAAGTCCTGCTCCCTGAAGTTCTTCTTCGACTATTTTCGAGGCCCGCCTCACGATCTTCAGCTTCTCCTCAGTTACTTCACCTATAATCCTAACAGCTAGTCCAGGGCCCGGAAAGGGATGTTTTCTCAAAAGTGTCTTCGGAAGCCCTAGCTTCTCGCCTATTTTCCTCACTTCGTCTTTATAGAAGTACTTGAGAGGCTCTACTACTTTTAATCCAAGCCACTCAGGTAGACACGCTACGTTATGATGGCTCTTTATTTTCGCAGAGTGTTTTTCTCTTCCGCTCTCGATTACATCAGGATATATTGTTCCTTGGGCGAGCCACTTTATTGAGGGATCTTTTTCAACGATCTCCTTGAAAATTAAAGCAAACTCTTCTCCAATAATCCTTCGTTTCTCCTCAGAATTTTTCACACCTCTCAATTTTCTTAAAAACCTTTCTTTCGCGTCTATGAAAACTACGTTTAAGCCTATATTCTTAAACATCGCCAAGGTTTCTTCAACTTCTCCTTCTCTGAGGAGGCCATGGTCAACGAATACCGCTAAGAGGCGTTCTCCTACGGCTCTCTTGACGATTACAGCGGTGACAGTAGAGTCTACACCGCCACTAACAGCGCACAGGACTTTTCCTTCTCCCGAAGTTTTTCTTCGAACTTCAGCTATCAGTTCTTCAATAACGTCGCCGGGCCTCCAAGAGGGTTCGCAGCCAGCTATTTTGAACAGAAAGTTACTCAGTAGTAGCGAACCTTTAGGCGTATGAGAGACTTCCGGATGAAATTGAACTCCATAGACTGGTTTATCTTTGAGCTTGAAAGCCGCTATCACGTTATTCTCTGATAATGCTAGGACTTTTGCTGAAGAAGGTAGTGAGCTCACGTGGTCTCGATGGCTCATCCAAACATCTTCTTCCAGATTCCAGCTCTCAAAGAGAGTGTCTTTAGTCAGAACTCTAATTTTAGTTCGCCCGTATTCTCCTACACCTTTCTCTGTACAGCCTCCTAAAGCAGTTGCTAGCAGCTGATGTCCATAACATATTCCGAGAACAGGGACTCCTAGCTTTAAGATTTCAGAGACTACACTGTAGTTAGCACTAGACGCGCTCATAGGGCTACCCGAGAGAACTACGGCTTTGAGTCTAACTCTTCTCATGTAGTCCTCGCAAACTTGCTCGTAGTCTACGAGCTCTGAGTATACTCCTAGCTCTCTAATTCTTCTGGCTATTAAGTGTGCGTACTGTCCGCCAAAATTCACTACGGCTACAGTATCGTGTTTAAGAGAAGGCGTCCAGCCTGCTCTCATAGTCCTATGTCTAGAACTATGTCGTGTGGTAGCACTTCTCTAAAACCGACTGAAGTCAATCTAGCAAATCTTGCCTTCTGCCAGAGCTCAGGAATATTCTTAGCACCCACGTAGCCTAAAGCAGCTTTAAGTCCCTCTCTAAATTCTCTAACCACCCCCTCTACAGAACCCCTGTAAGGCACTAATCCCTCAACTCCTTCCGCTATTTTCTTGGATGGAGCAGAGTATCTGTCGGCCGAGTATCTCTCTGCTAAAGCGCTTTTACTACCCATGCCTCTATAGAGCTTGTAGAGTCTTCCACCAACTCGTATTAGGGGGCTGGAAGCTTCGCTAGTTCCAGCCAGCGCCCTACCCAACATCACTGAAGATGCTCCAGCAGCAAGTGCCTTAGCAGCGTCCCCAGGAGAGCCTATTCCTCCATCAGCTATAATAGGTATTTTTGATGCACCGTAATCTTCAAGAGCATCTCTGACACTGGCTACTGCGAAAAGAGTAGGAGCAGCTACTCCAGTAACTATTCCTGTAGAACATATGCTGCCGCTAGCAATACCTACTCTCAGTCCAGCGACATCGTCTAGAGAGGTAATTATATCAACACATGCTTCGTAAGTACCTATATTTCCTACAACTACTTCTCTAGAAGTTTTCTTTAAAAGTTTCTTTGTGGCACTAATACAGTTGATATTATGAAAGTGTGCCACATCCACTACGAATGCATCTACCCATTTCTCTAGTAGTTCTACTCTTTTTTCGCTGAAAGGAGATATTGCGGCAGCTACTGCTAGCCTACCTTCTTCGTCTAATAGAGAAACAATATCTTCGTCTCCCTCATTCGCTAAAACACCAAATAGACGACCGTTATCGTCGACGACAGCAATGTTCTGAGAATTAAGAGAATTTTTCTCGAGATCTTTTATTCTCAGAACAGGGCCTTTTTCAGCACACTTGTATACATGGTCTTGCGGATCACAGGAAGACAGCTTTCTTCTGCTTAGATATCCTACAAAGGAGCCTGTTTTATTGATAACAGGTACGGATTCTAGTTCAGTTTTTCTAAAGACTTTTTCTGCTTCTTCTATTGTCGAATGCGAATAAAGGTATACTTTCTTCAAGCACCTTACTTCAGCCTCTTTAACTTTCTTAACCATGTTGACCTGTTCTTCAGAAGAGCAGTTTCTATGTATGACTCCTAATCCGCCGAGCATAGCCATTGCTATGGCTAAAGCACTTTCAGTTACAGTGTCCATAGGCGACGATACTATCGGTGTACTTCCTCGAAGATTTACCGTTATGTTTGTTGACAAATCTACTTCTCGGGGTTCAATAGTACTAAATGAAGGAAGTAGTATCACATCCTTAAACGTAAGAGCTAGGGGGGAGTTCGCTATTCTCTCCAAGTATTTTCCCACTGCTTTCACCTTTGTTAAGCCTTCACTTAAATAAGATATTTAAAGTTTCCGGTTAATGAAGACCACTACTTTAATCAGTTAATGAAAAATATCTGACTCCGAAAACTATATCTATGTAAAATAGAGAGTAGTTTTAGATGATGAGCCATTGCAGATAGGAGCTGTGACTTGAGGTTTCCGGGCTGATATCTTAAGCCATGTAGTCGAATTTCCTGTATGAGGGAAGATTTATATCTCGCTCGCTTAGAAAGCCTACGTCAATAATGAGCAGAAAGTTCGCTGTTCTTGCTCTGATAATACTTTTAGCTTTTTCCCAGGTAGAGCTTTCGTTAGCTAGCAGTAAACTAGACTATAGAAAGCTAAAGAGATTTCTATCTTTAATAGACTTTGAAGAAGTAGTAAAACATACAGAATTTTTTGCTAAATGCAGGTCTAGGGTTCCAGGATACAGAGGCTATTACAGTGCTGTAAGCTATATTACAGAGTATTTTAAAAAGCTCGGGATAAGTCACATTTTAGAGAACTTTAGTGTGACTGCACCTTTTGAAGAGAAGGCTTACATAAAAGTTATTGAAACAGGCGAGATCATAGAAGCACACGCTCTCTGGCCAAATATGATAGTTCCACCTAATTTTAATGGAACAGGAAAGCTTGTTTACGGGGGAAAAGGTAGGCTTTTGGAATATAGTGGTAGTGAAGTTGAGGGATCTATTGTTCTCCTAGACTTTAACTGTAGATGGTACTGGATAAATGCTTTCTCCCTAGGAGCGAAGGCTGTAATCTTTATAGAAAATGAGAGTACTCTGAGACATGATGCCTGGCTCAAAGTATTTTACATGCCGGCACACTTTCCCCGCCTTTATGTTTCTAAGAAAGACGGCTTAAAGTTGATAAAATACGCTAAAAACAACTATAGAGTTGAAGTACACTGCAACATGCGCTGGGAGGAAGTTGAAGCTACTAATATTATAGTGACTATACCGGGAAGCGATACCCTCTTGTCAAGAGAAGCTGTGTGTATTATTGCTCACTTAGACTCTTTATCACCAGTACCAGCAGTTGCTCCAGGAGCTACAGAAGCCTACAACCTAGCTTTAGTTCTCGAATTAGTGAAAGCCTTAGTGGAGTTTAAGCCTAAGAGGACAGTAGTATTTCTCATAACAGGGGCTCACGGACTGGCTTTAGCAGGAGCTCGCGAATTTGTCTCGGCTCACTTTAATGAATTAGGCACAAGGGTAAGGCTAGCCATTGAGCTAGATATCGACTGGACGGGAAAAGAGCTAGCAGCTCAGTACTACGGTCTTTTCTATAGCTTAGTGAGCTTTGTCCCAGGCTATGAGTCTAGGTTTAAGTGGATCAGAGACCGAGTACTCGAGTATTTATCTCTCATAAAAGAGATTACGGGAGAGAATAGTGTAGTATACGATACTTTAGCTCTCACTTACTTTTACTACGAGCCTGTGCCATGTTTTCTCGACTGTGAAGTCTTTACTTTAGCGGGAATCCCAGCTTTTGCTTTTAGAACCTTCTACACTTTCAGACCCTACTTGTATACTCCCTATGATACTCTAGAGAAAGCCGATCTTTCTTCAGCGAAAATGCAGGCAATGACTGCGCTCCTACTAATATGCTGTTTCTTAGAGGATTCAGACACTATGCCCTCTTCTAACCCCGTCACAGCTGGAGTTGGCTACGGCTTTTCTTATGTTCGTGGAAGAGTTTATCGGTACAATAGAACTAAGGGATGGTTTAAGCCAGTAAGCGCTATTGTAGCTTTACCCATGTGGCCTTATAACTTAGGGATTCTCACAGACTTTAACGGAAGCTTCATAGTTAAAGGAGCTAGATACAGTGGATACTACTGGTTTTTAGGCTTTAAGCTGAGCAAAGAGGGATTAGTAGAAGCCGCAAATGAGTACGGAGGACTAGGCCCTGCTCTTCCAATGCTCTTCGGAGTGAGCGTATATAAAGATGTATCTGAAGTCAACTTGAGGATTACTGACTGCGGAGGATTAATTATCATAAATGCTTATGATCCCAGATTCTTCGTCCCCGGCTATCTCTCTTACTCTGTTCTAAATGCTACTCATCACACAGCTTTGATTAGCTGGGGACCGCAATACTGGTACTGGTATTCTCAAACAATTTTACTACCTGCTGGTACTAGGGTCGAAGTATTGGTTAAAAGAGGACTAGATGTTGTAGCTATAATAAATAATGCTTCAGCCGAGAGCCCCCTCGGAACAGGATATCTTGTTAAGAAGGGTAGACAGATACTCATCAAGAACTTTCCTCTTGAAGCCGCGGAAACTTTCTCAATAATACTGGATCATAGAATAAATAGCACAGGTGTATCTAGCCGCAGAGTTAAAGACTATCATTTGGAAGCTAAGAGACTGGTAGGAAGAGCCAAAAAGCTATTAAAGAGTAGAGAATATGGGCTCGCCTATGCTTCTATGATGAGAGCGTGGGCAATGGAAGCACACGCCTATAACTCATTCCATTTCCTGCTGGGAGATACTTGCTTTGCTCTGATAATCCTAGTAATTGTCTTATTTATAGCATCTATGAGGCTTAAGCTCTTCTTCTCTGAGAAAAACAATACAGTAGCTTTCATCTTCTTCACAGCATCTATGCTCATTGTTGTATTATCTCACCCTGCTCTCAGGGCCTGCTCTATTGGAGTATTTATAGTACCATCAGCCAGCGTCCTGTTAATAGTAGTTGTAGTAGTAATCTCTCTCATAAGAACTTTCATGGAGCATGTAATGAAAGTAAAGAGAAGAACTCCAAGATTTATTTCGAAGAGAGCTTCAGCTGAAATAGCCATCTTTTCTCTCATCCTAGCTTTTAGCATATTTTATTCAGTAAATCTAACATATGTTACTCACTTGAGCGAGGCTTACGTAGGCAAAGGTTCCTATAGAGGTATCATGTTGAGAACATTTCCTTGGAAATGTCTCTGTGAAGCTGAGTATGATGCTTTTAGGAGTGAGGTTAAGAGTCTTGGCGGATACTCTTCGATGCGTATATGGATATATCCTCATTATGGAGAAGTGAGAGTGAGAAATACTACCATAGTTAAGGCTTTTCTAGGAGTTAGTGTTGATGAAGCTAAAATTTCTGGTATTAATTCTTTTATAGTTAAAGGAAGATGGTTTAGTAGCGACTATGCCAGGGAGTGTCTGATTAGTCGTTTTCTATCAAAATTCTTAAACGCCTCAGTGGGAGACAAAGTAGTGATTTATGGAGTTAAGCTAAAGGTTGTAGGAGTATTTGATGAGGATAGACTGGCTTCTTTCACGGATCTAGATGGAGAGCCTATTACTCCGCGAGACATAATGATTCCTCGTAGCGAAGAAATACCAGTACATGTCTCGCCGAAATATGTTGTTATTATTCCGGCGGAACTAGCAAGGGAAATGGGAGGAGATATATATAGCATCGCGGTTGCTTTCGAAGATGATACTCTTATACTAAGGTATGCGAGAAACCTAGCCTATATTCTCGATGGAGCATATGTCTACTGCTCGATTGAGGGAAAAGTTCTTATTATAGCTGCACACAACGCCTTAGGCTTCGTCGTCTACAGGCCTAAAGACCTTCTACTGGCTTTTCTCTCGGCTACTGCCATAGTAGCAGTAGCTTTTCTAGAGAAGAAGTTCTTTTTCTCAGACGCTCTTCAGGCGAGCTTTGTTGGTGGAGTAGCAGGATATGTAATACACTTAGCGCTAGGAAAGCTAGGATTATGTGAGCTAAGCGTTGTAACTGTGGCTCCTCTGTTGAGTTCTATCTCAGGATTTTTGCCGGTTCTCGTAGCTAAAGGGCTAGCTGAAAAAGTGAAGGAGCTGAAGGAAGTCGCTATTGAGGCTGTTCCGAGAGAATATAAAATTAGAGTAGAGGTTGCTCCATCTAAGGCGCTTGAGTTTATTGAGGAGGTAGCCAGAGAAGTCTTTACAGAGGAGCATGGGTATTTAATTAAGCGATGGAGGAGAACAGGGGAGTCTTTCTCTGTACTAGTGCAAATACTGCCGCGAGAGCTGTTTCTCTTCTATAGAATCACGTTTGAGCCAATAATTGTTGATGGAGAAACTTTCATATTAATTGAAGTAGTTGGAAGAGGACTTGGAGCTAGAAGAATTCGCAGGAGAATAATTCCCGATATGATAAAGTTGCTAGAGGCTAAAATAGAGGAAAAGCTGGGTGGGAGCCTTGAAGAATAGCTTAGTGATTTTAACTGTAGTCGCCTTATCAGTCACTATAATTCCTCTTATCCTATACTCTAGTCTGATAGGAGCTGGCTTTACTCAAGTAAACTCGTGGCTAGTAGTGATAGCTGTATCCGAAATAGCTCTATGGCTAGGAAGAAAGCTTAAGCGGGGAGAAGTATTTCTCATACAAGTTCTCTTACCTCTGACTATAAGCCAGGCGCTCTTATTCTACAACACTCTCTACTACAGCTACATAGTGTGGAGCCCCTTTGTCAAAGAGTTCGGGTTCAAGGAAACAGCTTGGTGGTTTCCCTCCACTTCACTTCTTCAAGTAAAACTCAGAACTTTCTTTCAGTCTGACTACTCGCCAATAGTGACGATATTTGTGTTATCGTCTCTACTCAACGTTGTATCAGGACTTGCTTTAGGCTATATGGGCTATGAGCTACTAGTAGTCAGAGAAAAACTAGATTTCCCAATGCAAGTTGCTGTAGCTGAGGGACTTTCAGCTGTTGTAGGAGAAGACCCCGCTAAAGTCAAAATGTTTTCTATTTCCGCTATACTCGGTATAGTTTACGCGTCTCTGGCTACTCTAATACCTATTTTAGCTATGGGGCAGGTTCCAGCTCTCCTTCCAATATTCACTTATGACTTAACGCTCGTGCTCGAGCATTTCATGCCAGGAGCAGCACTTGGAGTAGACTTTAACTTACTGACATTTTCTTCTGGACTAGTAATACCTTTGAGAAGAGCCGCTCTCCTGTTGGCTGGATCTATACTTGTATACGTTATTGGAAATCACTTACTAGTAGTCGCAAGTTACTGGACTCAAAGTCCTATAGGTAGGTGGATGCCAGGCTCTAATCTCTTTTACTGCATTAGATGGTCGTCTTTTAACTTCTGGACTAGCTTCAATATGGGTGTAGCTCTTTCAGCAGCTATTCTCCCCCTGCTTGTCAAAAGAGAGACAGTTAAGGAAGTATTCTTTACAATTACTCGAGCAGCTAAAAGAGAGACAGGCTACGCGTCAAGAGCCCTACTAGTGTTTCTGGGGGTTTCTGCTATTAACATACTGGTGCTAACCGTAGCTCTGCCTAATTTTCCCATATACATACTGGCAGTCTTCATGATACTATGGCCCCTGGTCTCTACTCTAGTCTCAGCGAGCTCTATAGGCTCCTCGGTCTACGGCTTTAACATACCTTATGTTAAAGAAGGTCTGATAATTGCATCTAGATACAAAGGTCTTGATGTGTGGATCTACCCACTAACACTAGATCCTGGAGGAGCTAAATACACCGCGAACTTCAAGACGGCGGTCCTGTGTGGAGTTAAGCCGAGAGATTACATAAAATTCTCTCTGTTAGCGGTTTCAGTAGGCATTATCTTAAGTCTATTTTTCACGTCTTTACTCTGGTACATGCACCCAATACCTTCGTGGAGTTATCCTGCAACTGCGTATAACTGGCAAATATCTACCTATAACTTCCTACTGAATATCTCGTGGATGAGCAGAGGTGAGATCATAAGACCTCACATAATACTTCTCGGAGCTTTAGCTGGAGGAGCTGCCTATATAGTCTCGTATTTCTTTAATAAAGAGCCTCTATTCTTTTCTCTCGTAGCAGGGCTTTCACTAGCTCCTTCAGCAGCCCTAACAACTTTTATAGGGTCTCTAGTTAGTTCTCTGCTGATGGCTAGAGTGTTTAAGGAAAAGTGGGGGGAGTACGTAGGGAGCGTTACTTCAGGGCTTACTGCAGGATGGGGAGCAGTTAGTTCTTTTGCCTCAATAATAGCATTTCTTCAGAGGGGAACATGGGTTCTCCCGTACTAAAGACAATACTAAGGTTCATTAGCCGCAAGGATCTAAGGGATTACGCGTTAGCTATATTTATATCAGTGATATTCTCATCTCTGTCGACTAGAATAGTATGTATTAGAAGTACTGGTTTTGGACTAATGTTACCCATATACTTGAATTCCATAGCAATTTTTCTAATACTATTATTGGCATACTTCTCTGATGTTCTTTCGAAAGCGGGTTTCAGACCTAGTATCGAAGAAATAGCCTACACGTACCTAGTAGTATATATTTCAACTTCTGTAGGTGGATTATGGCTTCTTGCAGGGTCTATAGGAAGAGCTCTTTTTCTAGCCTATCAAGAGCCATTTAAGACTATCACTGAGGGTCTCAGGCCGCCTTTTTGGGCTCCTCCAGCAAAGTGTATAGCTCAGATTCTAACTTCTTCTATTCAGGTAGACTGGTTTCTCTGGATTCTTCCTCTACTCTACTGGTTTATACTTTCCCTTACTGCATGTATTCTCTCTATTTCAGCAGCACGTGTTCTAGCACCTATGCTTATAGATCTAGAGGAGATGCCGTTTCCAACAATAGTTTTATACAGAGGTATAAGAGAGTCTATTAAAGAGGAGGATTTTTTACGAAAAGTATTCTTATTTTCTACAGCAATATCATTTTTAATAAACTTACCGACATTAATAAGACTAGCTGTACCATGGTTTCCCCTACTACCGTTTCCTCAGGCGTACGGCTATACTATGACTATAGATCTCACAGCTATCAGAGAGCTGAGAGTTTTTACTATGCCTAACGCCGTAATAGTACTCTCAGTTAATCCCCTCTGGATAGCTGCCTGTTATCTTTTACCATTAGATACATTGCTTACATGGTGGATAGTCTACGTAGTTCTAAACGTAGTCTACCCGCTGATAGCAGTCTACTTAGGACTACTTCCTCCAATGACACCACCTTTCGGCGCGCAGAAAATATGGGTCTTCCAGAACTTTAAGTATGGTCCTTTAAAACCGTATATTGCTTTCACAGTAGGAGGACTTGCAGCCCTCGGAGTGACAGCTTTCATTAAGCTTCTTATTCTCACTAAACGGACTGCTAAGAAGTTCTCCTATCTTCTCGTCGCCTCGTGTATAGCGCTAGCAGTCTTCTCCTCTATGAACTACTTAACTCTAAGGTCTCTCTCTTTATCGCTAGCAACTTCTTTTATAACTTTAACAATGTACCTTGGAGCTCTCTCCCTGCTAGGCGAGAGCTTCATTATACCTGTTATGCTGTCTAGACCGATGAATGCTGCTCTAGGCCAGTATCTGAGCGAGTATCTTGCACTTAGCTCTCCAGAGGCTTTCTCACCTCAACACATACTAGGAGTTCTCTTACTAGGCGAAGCCTCCTACTCTCTTCTTTCCCCAGGAGTGGCGCTTCTCGAGAGTTTCGCTCTCTTAAGGACCAGACCAGCTGTCAAAAAGAGTCCTAGGGAAATTAGAAGGACTAGAAATAGGCTCGCGAAGCTAGCTATTTTAGTTGTGGCTCTTTCACTCTTCTCTTCCTACTATACAATGATCCTCGTGGCTCATGAGTACAGCATAGCTAATTTACCGGGATTGAAGACAATAATATTCGAGTATGGAAAAGCAGAGGCAGATTTTCTAATGAACGCTGCTAAAATCATGGTTGATGAAAATTGGTGGATAAGCTTCACTATAGGAGCAGTCTCAATAGCTCTGGTCTCTCTTCTACGTCTTAAACTACTAGTATTTCCTCTGTGTCCAGTGGGTCTAGTCTTATCAGCTTCCGAGCTATCTCTCTACGGAATGTGGTTCTCTGCTCTCATAGCATACACATTAAAGAGAACAACTCTAGCTCTAGGAGGACTGAAATTATATATGAGAGAAGGGCGGGCTATAGCGGCTGGTATCATAGTAGGTTATTCGCTAAGCTACATAGTCGCCTCAGCATTAAGCTATGCTCTCTACTTTATCCACTAATAGAACTACTCGACTATAGGGCTCGAAACATTCTTAGGGAATAAAGGCAGAAATAAATACCTGTCCTATGTAGAGTCTCTGTGGAAATTCCACAAAAAATAGCATCTAGGTTACAGCAGCACGTTAAAAGCGAAGTAATAAATATATGCAAAAAAGCTGGGTTAACGAATGTTGCTTACACTAAAGTAGGTATAGTAGAAAGAGAAGGAAAATTCTATCTCTATGTTAAATTAAAGCTTTTAGGAAAGATGCCCTACGAGGTCTTAGACAGTATAGCTAAATTGATGAGAGAGAAGTACGCTAGAAAAATTATGATAGACTCTCCTCATTTACACGCCATAAGGCTGTCTGGAGAAATTAGAAAAGAGGTTTTTAAAGAGTTTAAAAAGCGTGTATAGGACTACTTGATATATTTTAGTACTACTTCACTACCTTTAAGTAACACTTGAATTCTTGAACCAGCTTTAAGACCTAACTTAACTCTGATGTCTTTTGGTATCACTATGCGTCCTTTAGAGTCCATTTTTACCACATAGACGTCTTCCTCCATTTAAATCCCACGCAGTTTAACAAACCTACTAAATATTTTTTCCTATTCTCTTCATGTAACTATTGCTCTCTAAGCGACTACTTAACTAATACTAGAGCTTTACTCTATCTATAACTTTTAAATAATACCATGAAGTCGTATCTTCATGCTCAGTAAATGCGTCTGGAGTTAAGTAAAAAAGCAAGCAGCTCAGGATTGTTCATGTAGGTTCACTTCTTAATTACTAGAGATTTCGGCTAATCATACTTCGAGACAGGCAAGCTTATTACCTAACAGAAACTATTCTATAGGGACACTTAATGAGATTAGAAAGATGTTCAATAGCCTTGTTGCTGCTCATAGTTCTCTCACAATTGCTTCTCTGCTTTCCTCAGTCGAGAAAAATAAAGATAGTCTTTATAGATGAGGAGAGCGGAAATCCTGTTAACGGTGTATTCGTAGTTAAAAGAGGAAGTAAGCTAACTTATGTTAAGACAGGGAGTAAGGGTGAGATAACTGTAGATGAGGGAGCTATAATATATGGTCCAAGAGTATCGAAAAAACCTTACTTTCCCGTTGAAATCATAGCTATAAAGAATGCTACTATAAAACTAAAACGGGCGTATTTTGTTATACTTAAAAGGTACTTAGCAGTACTTGATCCGGTAAAATCTAGTAGAATAGTTATTCCCGTAGGTGTCGTGGAATTTAAAATAAATAACATGTCATTTGGACATGGGAGTTCTGTGAGATACTTAGGGCTCAACTCTTCTACTGGGCTTGCTCCTCTTAGAGGAGGCTTAATGTCAGTAAAAGTCAAAGACTTTTTCATTAACATAAGTTTACCGAGCTTAGATTGGGGAGAGACTTACTTCCTTGATCTTCGTGAAGTGAGTTTAAAGTACAACGAGCTCGCTTTTAATAAGAGCATAAGCTTCATAGAGAAGAAGATAAGTGAATTAGAAAAAGACGGCATATACCTAGGTTTCTGCAAAGTATACTTGGAAGAAGTAAAGAAGTCTTTAGCGGAAGCATTACAGAAAAAAGACATAGAGGATATTTTGCTCGAATACGAGAAGAGCTACCTATTGTATACTAGCATTAAAGAACGCTTAAGCTTTTTCGAGGAGAAAAGCAATGAAGTGGTTCCACTGATGTCAATACTAATAGCTGTTTTAAGCTACTTGATTGCTTCACTATTTTTTGATAAATCATCTAAGAAACTTGTTTTCTACTCGATGCTCTATTATACATTAATATTAAGCCTATTCACAGTATATCCTTTCCTAAGAGAAGGAAATCCGTATTTCACAGTATCACCGATGTTCGTTTACTTATTCACATTGATTCCAGCAGTGCTCTCAGATAAAATTCCAGACTATTATACACAAGAAGGATTTTCCTTGCTCTCTGGAGCTACTGCATCTCTTTCAATGATATTAAGGAGTGCAAGAAGGAGAAGACTAAGAACAGGTTTAACACTCTTTACAGTAGCACTAGTAGCCTTTTCTGTACACACCTTAAACTTAATGACTACGATGTACTGGTCGTTTGAAAAAGAGTTGAAATACTCTGTCTCAGTAAAACCTAATACAGTTCTAGTAGTTAAGCCAAAGTACGGAGACTATCCCTACTCTCCTCTTTCAATAGTTTTCATTAGATTGCTTTCAGAAATAGGTCATACAGAAGCTCTCTGCATTAAAAGAGAGAGTTCTCCTACACTGAAGGAGATAAGGCTTGAGTACAGGGGAAGAGAGACATATGTGTCAGGCGTTATAAGCTATACTAAAGGAGTCACTAAATTTATTCCATTAGAAAGCATTGTAATGAAAGGACGGCTTCCTGAAGAGGGCCTAGAAGTAATGATAAGCAATAACATCGCAAACCTACTGAGCATCAATGTAGATAAAAACATTACTATAGGCAAATACACAGCGAAAGTAGTAGGTATTTTTAGGGGGAAAAGTCTAGATGATCTAAGAGATCTAGATGGAATGAGCATTACACCCACAGTAGTCATTCGCGAAGGAGGAGCGAAGACTGTTGAAAGGCTGTCTGGTGACTCTATAATTATATGTTCTGATGAACTAGCTTCTCTACTCAAAATTCCTCGCTACAAAGTTTACATAAAGCCTAAAGAGAATCCCTTCTTTTACGCAGAGAAAGTAGCTTTCATATCAGATTCATGCACATATGTGTTTTACAAAAACACTGTGAAGTACTATACGGTAGCACCAGTAATCATAGTTAAAGGAGAAAGCCTAGTAGTTCCACTAATTATAGCTATACTTACAGTTTTTGTGTCAATTATGGAAAATGTCTATGAGAGGAGAAAAGAAATAGAAATACTATCGTCTTTAGGGCTAAATCCATCACATATAGCATACCTATTCTCCCTTGAGGGCATAGTGCTCGGCTACGTGGGCTCTGGTATAGGTCTCTTATCAGGATTTATAGCATTTAAGTTACTTAATATGAGCAGTGTAGTAATTCCAGTAGACTTTAAGCTGTCAATCTACGAAATACTGTTTACAGTATTTCTAGCAGTTGGGGTCTCTTTACTAGCTGCTCTCCCACCAGCCCTTAAAGCATCTACATTAGTTACTCCTAGTTTAGAAAGAAGATGGAAGTAGAAGGAAACTAAAGAGTTTATGGAGGAAGGAATTACAGAAAGGCTACCTGTCAGAATACCTTTAGGTAAAAGCAGAGACTTTGTAGACTTCATACTAGGAAGATTTAGAGAATTGAGCTTCGGGCTTACACAAAAAGTAGAAGTAATGTCTATTGAAGAACTTGGAGACAGAGAATACAGGATATCATTCAAATACTACAGGGGAAGCGACATAAGCTACCAGGCATGTTTCACTGAAAATACCCTGGAGGTCTACAAGGTCTCAGAAGACACTTATGGTGTGAAAGTGACATCTAGGCCTGTGACGCAGCATAGTAAGCTTGGTCTATACTATGTACATGAAACACTATCCTTCTTAAGAAAAATAGCACTTGAGTGGAGTTCAAGGGCTCTTAGAATAGTAGTAGCGCTAGGCGAAAATCCCTCAACACTATATACTGTTATAAAACACCTAGACCCCTATGAAGTAATAGTTGTTACTGAAGCAAGAAACTTAAAAACCGTAGAATACGTTAAGAAAGCATTAATGGAAGAAAAGAGGAGAACTCCCGCTATAAAAACTTACTTAATATCAAGTCTAAAAGACATAGAAAAAGTACTGTCGGAGCTAAGCTATTATATAAGAGAGTCTCAATACACAGTAATCAGCTATGATTCAGGGCTTGCTGGAGTACTACTATCCATAGCGTCTAGTGCAGTCCGCAAAAAAATACTTCTATTAACTGATAAGCGTAGCTTACGTGAAAAAATAGCGTATCCACTTAAGGAAGCAGAGATCTCCGAAATATCGCCTCTCGAAATAGATAAGATGCTAGAAAAAATTAAGACTGAATAACTTTTATAACAAGGCATTGTGTATAGTAATGGTAATATGAGTAGGGAGCTCACTTATATGAAGTTTAAAAGCCTAGAGGACTTGGTAAAACTAATAGTAACTAGCCAGAGACCACTACTTTTTCACAGCAAGTACGGGGAAAACAAGCATATTTACTATATCTACGGAACAGCTGGTCAGAGGCTAATAATATACTATACGGTACTAGAAAAACCAATAGAAAAGAAATATATTTACTATAGCGTACTTGAAGGAAAAATCTCTTTCGGCGACGAGCTTAACAAGGACACAAGGTTCGTCAATATACCAGTAATAGAGGTCGAAGATGAAAACATATTAAAGGAAATACTGTAATTAACACTGAAGTGATGAATATGCAGCCCTCTGAGCGGTGAGGACGTTACTAGGGACTGATACCTTTTTCAAGCCTACTTCTAAATAATATGCTCTTACTCTGTATTTTCAGCAGATTTTCTTCGATTTTCATAGTCTAAGTCAAAATACCTGCTATTTCTACTTTCTCGATTTTACTGAAAATCTTAGGCGATATTCTCTATGTATTTTAGTATCCTAATACCTATGTGAACCATGTTCATAAACTTGCTAGTAAGAAATACTGGCTATTTAAAAATACTTATGTGAAGACTCTAGTTCTGTTCATGTCTAAAGGCTTAAATTCTCTTTAAGGGAGTTATTTTTGTGAAGCCTTTAAAACTAGGTCTTATTGGAGCCGGAGTAGGAGCAGACTTTGTCGCTAGGGCGGTCTCAGTAATAAAGGAGGAAAATATAGTAGAGCTAGTAGCCGTAGCTAGTTCACATCCTGAGAGAGCTAAGGCTTTTGCAGAAAAACACGGGATTCCTAATTGGTATTCTGATTACAAAGAGATGTTGAGGAAAGCTGGTATAGAGGCTGTAGCGATATGTACTCCTCACTACCTTCACTTCCCTATGGCTATAGATGCTATTGAAGAGGAGCTCCATGTTCTAGTAGACAAACCCATGGCTATCAGCATCAGAGAAGCAGATGAAATGATCAGAAGGTCGGAGAAGAAGGGAGTAAAACTAGGAGTTATTCTCCAGAGCCGCTTTGACCCCAAGTTTAGGAAAATGAAAGAACTAATAGACTCCGGTGAACTAGGCAAAATAATTCTCGGCGAAGCTGTAGTCAAATGGCATCGTACTCAAGAATATTACGATAAAAGTGTTTGGCGTGGACGATGGGCTACAGAAGGCGGAGGAGCTCTGATAAATCAAGCAATACATACAATCGACCTATTAATATGGATGCTCGGTGAACCAGACTATCTATGGGCACAAATAGACACAGTAGCACACAACATAGAGGTAGAGGACTTAGCCACAGCAATAATTAGGTTCAAGAATGGAGCACTAGGGGTAATTGAAGGAAGCACTGCTACTTACCCAGGTTTCCCGACTCGCTTAGAGGTTCATGGAACTGAGGGAGCTATATTAATTGAAGGCGAGACAGTTAAATTTGCTGAAGCTAAAGGCAAGAAACTAAAAATAGAGGAAGAAAAGACAGGGAAGTTGGCTTCATGGGCTAGACCAGAGCTCGTACCTCCTGAAAACCACGCTAGACTAATAAAAGACTTCGCTCTAGCAGTAAGAGAAGACCGTAAACCTTACATAGATGGCTATGAAGGCAAGAGGGCCGTCGAAGTAATATTAGCAATATACGCTTCAGGAAAGAGAAACGAGCTAATAAGATTCCCCTACAAAGACTACTAAAGAGCTTCTCTAAATATTATTTTAGCTATTTATTTAATGTTATTAAACATAAAAAGTATAAATGCATTATATTTTACAGTAATAAAGTTATTTAGTAAATAAAAATTAAATTAAATTTTAAGATTTACTTAAAGGTATTTACCGCAGTTATAGCAGTACCAGCGTTTATACTGCTCAATCCATGTAGCGGGTTTACCACATGTAGGACAAAATAGGAGCCTCCTTTTTCTTACCAAATAGTCCAAAACCCTTTTTCTCTTGAGGAGCTGCAGTTGGCGCTGTTGGAGTAACAGCTGGTGCTGCTGGAGCAGCTGGTGCTGAAGGTATCTCTACCTTTTCTTTCAACAGAATGATATCTCCTATTTTAGACACGTTTTCCCACGAGACTTCAATTGTAGCTCCCGTTTTCGCACGTATTATTAAAGTGAACGTTGCTTCGCCTGGAACGAGCCCAAGATCCACTACGTCTCCGACGTACTCAGCATCGGGGTCGTATACTTTCATACCTATTATTTTTGATCTAGGAATACTTTTTTTCTCGCTCATTTTCCTCGTAATAACTTATGAAAGCGTAGAATTTAAACTTATTGAATTTAATATGTATACTGATGATGATTCCTAAGGAATGGCTTAGGCGTAAGAAGGAACGTTTAAAGCGAATAGAAAGAGATAAGAGTATAGGTTATTTTGATGAAAAAATAGATGAGTTGGTTAACTTAATAAATGCAGTACCCGACTTAAGTACCACCAGTAGTTGTAGCGGTAGAATAATTTTCTATGAGTCTGAGGGTCCCTGGGGCTTTGGCCACGGAGAAATTATAGCTAAATTCCACGACATTATTACAGAGGAGCTGTTAGAGAATGTTCTGAAAAAGCCTGTAAAGAAAATTCTATGGGCATCTGCTCAAGGACCAATAATTCATGTCGCCTGCAGGGACATATATTCAGCGAGCTGGCTCAATAAGCTGGCTAGAAGAGTAGGATTTAAGCATGGTGGAATAATTTCGGTAGAAGATGAAGTAGTACTGGAGTTAAGAGCAGTGGATAGAGTAGATATTCCTCTTAAATATCGTGAAGCTCTATTAGTGAACGATCTGAGTGTGATAGCTGATATCTTGAACAGTGTTCTAAAAAGGGGATGGGAGAAGATAGAGAAATTGTCTAGTCTTTTATCAAATATAGATGAGTATGAGTTTTTAAGAGAGAAGTAGTGTTAAGGAGCTGAGCATACTTTGCTAACGTAGTTTAGTGCTCTTTCGATAAGCTTATTGTATTCTCCTAAAAAGTTTTCAGGCTTTAGAAGTCTAACTAAATCTTCTTTGCTGAGGTATTTTCGAATAAAGTCATCTTTTTCTAAAACTTCTCTGAAACTTACCTTCTGTACAAGAGACTTCTCTACGAGTTTCTTCACATGAAAGTAGGCCTTTCTCCTGTCTACACCTCTATAGAAGAGCTCTGCTACAATAGCTTCTGAGAAAGCTCTGCCGTCTGTTAACCATAAATTCTTGTTGATGTTTTCTGGAAATACCTTAAGGTTTTCTATGACATTAGTAATAGATAGTAGCATTTCATCTAAAATTATGAGTGATAGCGGTATTATGAAACGTTCGCAGGAAGAGTTTGTTAAGTCCCTCTCATGCCATAGAGGGATGTTCTCTAAAGCGGGAACAGTGAATCCTCTCAGCACTTTAGCTAAGCCTGAAACTTTCTCACATGTAATAGGATTAGTTTTATGAGGCATAGAGCTACTTCCAACCTGTACTCCGTACTTAAAGCCCTCGGCTACTTCCATGATTTCAGTTCTCTGAAGATTTCTTATCTCTGTGGCTATTCTGTCTAAACTTGAGGCTGTTAATGCACACCACAAGACGAGTTCTGCGTAACGGTCTCTATCAAGAACCTGTGTATAAATCTCTGCTGGAGGAAGTTCTACGTACTCTGCGAACTTTTTCTCTATGCTTAGACCTAAGTCTCTGTAGGCGGCCATAGTTCCCACTGGTCCTCCTAGTTTACACACTAAAACTCTTTTCTTTAGCTCACGTAGTCTTTCCAGGTTTCTAGCTACTTCACATGCGTATACCGCGAACTTAAATCCGAGAGTTATGGGTGAAGCATGTTGCCCGTGAGTTCTGCCAATCATTACTAAGTCTCTATATTTCTTCGCTTTCCTCTTTAACAGTAAGGCTAAACGCCTTAACCTTCTCTCAATTATGGTTAAAGAGTCTCTGAGCTGCATACTGGTGGCTGTGTCTATTATATCGTTACTGGTAGCTCCGAAGTGTAAATATTTTCCATAGTCTCCTGAGACCTCGTAGAGGGCCTCAACGACTGCCATTAACTCGTGCTTTATTTTCTTCTCGATTTCCTTAACTCTATTTAACTTTACTCTCTGAGCAGCTTTTTCCACAGCTTCCCCTGCTCCGGGAGGAGCTAGTCCGTGGTCTTCAAGAGCCTTTACTAAGGCAATTTCGGCTTTAAGTAGGTACCTCAGGCGGCTTTCCTCATCGAAAACAGCCTTGATTTCGCTACTGCCGTACCTACTTGTATCCACGGGACAGATAGGCATAGTTAAATCACGTGTCTGTCTATAAGAAAATGTCCGCTGAAATATAGCTTAGCCTTTAGTTTACGGTCATATATAGTGTAAAAATTGAAAATTTAAAAAGGCACAAAGATTATTTATTCGCTCTGAATAAATAAATGGAATGAAGATATCAGTACTGAGCAGAGACGATGTGTGTGGAACCGCCATACTAGTTGAAGATAAAAACAAATCTATTTTAGTCGACTTTGGGCTTAAAGTTCACGAAGAGGAAGAAGGGGTTATTTTAGGCGGAGCACTTAAAGACTTAAGAAATATTGTTAGCAAGATTAAGGGAGTCTTTATCACGCACGCCCACCTTGATCATACAGGCGCCCTCCCTCTTCTATGTAAGTGGGGCTATGATGGCTTCATATACTCTACTGAGCCCACACGTCCTCTCACTAAGAGGCTCTTACTGAACAGTGTTAAGGTTTCTAGGAATAAGCCTTTCTTCACGGTAAGAGATATTCTAGTAGCAAGAGAGAGAATGCGGGCAGTAAGGTTTTTTGAAGAAGTTGACCTCAGTGGAATTAAAGTAATTTTTTACAGCTCTGAGCACATCATAGGCTCAGCAATGGTATTTATTAAAGGGGAGAAGAGAGTTCTCATAACTAGTGACTTCAAGTGGGAGAAGACTATGCTTCACCACGGTGTTCAGAGTAAAATAGCGGGGTCACTTATTTATGAAGAGCTAGAGCGCTGCGACTTAATGATAATGGAATCTAGTTATGGTAATAAAAGGCTTCAGGGACTTAAAGAACTCACGCTTAAGCTTTCTAAAGAGATTTCTAGTACTGTAGATAAAGGAGGAACAGTATTAATTGTAACAGGAGCTATAAATAAGCCCGCAGAAGTTGCTTTAATGATTAAAAGGGGTGTTGAAAAAAATATTATTCCTAAACACATTAAAGTCTACATAGACGGACTCGCTGCAAAGTTCTATGACATGTTAATAACATTTAGACGCTTTACTCGAGTGAAAAATAGTAGAGTACTAAGCAGAGCTGTAAAAAAGGTCTCTCTCGAGGAGAGAGAAGAGCTCATAAGCAATAATGAGCCTAAGGTTATAATTTCAAGTGGAGAGTACTTAGGAGGAACCACTAGTCTCTACTATTTTAAGAAGTTAGCTCAAGATCCTAAGAATACTATCATTTTTGCTTCATCGAATATTCCTGAAGGAACTCTAGCACATACAATAGTTTATGGAAAGCAACACAGGGTATTCATTGAAGGCGATTCCGTTAGAATAAACGCCAGAGTAGTTACTATTCCTATATCTCTTCACAGCGACTATCGCGGACTAGTACAGTTTGTGAAGTTAATTAAGCCTAAAAAGTTAGTCTTAATTCACGGTAGCAAGGAGTCTAAGGAATTCCTTGCACGTTACCTAAAAAACTATGACCCCGTAATAGCAAGTGAAGTGAGGCTGAAAATATGAGCTTAGTCTTAGATCCCTACATATTAGTCAATTTAACAAGAAAATTCTATGTCCGACTTAAAGGAAATAGCAAGGAGCCAAAAATAGCTAGAGGAAAATATCTTATCGAAAATTCAAGCTGTGCTGAGGCCTTGAGAGAAGCTCTCTTAAATGATAATAAAATCAAAAGCATAATATTATATGTTTATAGAGACCGCGTGAAAATAGTGCTTAAGACTGTTGAAGGAGAGTATGTTCATTTACATGGGAGCCCGACAGTCTATGAAGTAAACACAATATTTTCTACATGTAAGCTTCCAATAAGATTACATAAAAAACCAGGCCCTGTTTTAACGAAAATTATAAGGGGGGTGTCACACGATGTGTTCTACCTTACTAAGCTTAAACCGAGTATAATTAAGCTCATAGCTAAGTGGGCGGAAAATCATCCTGGACACAGGATCAAAGTATATTGCTGGTCTAAAAGATACGCTAAGATAGCGAGACTAATCTTCTGTAAGAGACGCAACGTTAAAATCATATTTATTAAAAGTGAACACTACAGGGGAAGCTCTAGAGGGAGATGAGATTTCTCGAGTAAGATGTCTCCTTTTCTGTTCATGACTACATTAAACGCATAAGCTTCTACACCTTGAGACAGAGCAGATCTGAGAAGTCTACCGTATTCTGGTGAAATCTCAATGAATGGTCTGAAAGCCCTTACTCCTGGAAAAGATGCTGCAAACACTACTACACTTCTGTAGCCCATTTTCCTAAGTCTTATCAAAGTATACAAGTGCCTTATTCCCCTAGGTGAGGGCGCGTCAGGGTACATTGCATAAACTCCGTTAGAGTGGACTGCGCTTTTAAGTTCGATAAATCCTATGAAGTCGCTCGATTTAATTAAGTAGTCTAGAATAGACTCATAGGCTCGTGGATTTCGCTTAACTATAGTCCAGTTTTTCATCCAGGGGAAAGTATCTTTATGGGCTAGCTTCTCAAATATCTTCATGTGAAGAGAAGTATCTAAAATCGAGTACAGGCCTCTTTTCACTTCAACACAGAGCAGAATATATCTAGTCTTTCCTGTACTCTTTGGAATACAGAAGGCTTTCGCGCCTTTGTTAAGCAAGCCAGCTAATCTCCCAGTGTTTCTGAGGAGAGCTCTGTGGATGCTATTCTCGATGTTCACTAATACGGTAAACAGGGTCTCTCTTCTGAGTATTCTACATTCAACTACTCTCGGTAGCTGAAGTATCTTTACCATTAGTCTCTTCTCTAGCTGAACAGATATTTAAGTATTCACAGTACTCGCATAGTTTAGACTGTTCTGGCTCTGGGATAGCTCCCTTCTTTAAGGCGTCCGAAAACTTCTTCACTCGCTGTAATAGGCTAGCTATAGCTTCTTCGTCTCTAGCTATCTCATACGCTTTAACGCGCCCATCGCTTCTGCTGACATATACTATATATGCTTTAGGCTTGTTGAAAAGCCACATGTATAGCTGAGACTGCGCGACATGACTGTCATAAGGCTGCTTCGGAATACGTGACACTGTCTTGAATTCTATGAGAGAGTCTTCTAAGAGCCTGTCTACTCTACCTCTGATTTTAACTCCCTCATATTCTCTTTCTACTAGCTCCTCGCCAGCACCTAGAGGAAAGCTCTCTTTCAGCAAAAAGTGGGCGCCATCGCCCATCACCATTAAGACTACTTTATTGTCGCTTGGAGGCTCAGCTAAAGTACGCCGATACCAGCTTTTTCTAAGACACTGGGTTATCTCAGTAACATAAACTATATCGCTCGGTGGAGGAAATCCTCCTCTATCCTCCTCCCATGCTCTCCTAAAAGAAGTGTAGACTATTTTTTCGAGAAGCTCGCCGCTTATCATCACTACTTAGATTTACTTATAAAAATATTAGATTATTCTCAGAGGGTGGCGAAAGTAGTCTTAGACTGCCTTGTAACCCTCATCAAAAGCTCTGAAGTTCACTTCAAGATATTTATGCTTAATGTTCTTCTTAAGAGACTCTAGTAGCTCTTCTTTACTGAGGGGGAGTATACCTAGCTTGGCTACTGAGCCTAAGATCACAGTATTTGCTATTAGACGCGGTCCCAGGGAGTCTGCTATCTTGTTTGCTGGAATGAGGTAGAGTTTTCCTGTATTTTCTTCAATTAGCTTAACTATCTCTTCTTTACTGGGGACACTCACTCCGGGGACATTAGGGGGGTAAATCCAGTCATTTGAGATGACTATTCCTCCTCTCTTCAGCAAGTAGAGGTATCTAGTACACTCTAGAAGTTCTAAAGATATTAGAGCTTTAGCCATGCCATGGGATGGTCTGGGACAATCTACGTCACCATATCTTATGTAGGTTACAACACTTCCTCCTCTCTGAGCCATTCCATGAACTTCAGCTACTCTAACTCTGAGACCCTTTTTCACTAGAGCATAGCCTATTATTTTAGCCATTGTTAAAATACCCTGTCCTCCAACACCCGAGATTACTATAGTCTCCATCATTTTCTCACCCTTATAGCTCCAAACGGACATATTTGTGTGCAAACATTGCATCCAAAGCAGAGACCTTCATCTATCTTTACTTTACCATCCTCGACGATAAGCGCGGGACACGCAAACGTGTTTACACAGACCATACAGCCTCTGCAGTCTTCTACTACTGGCGGTTTTCCTCTGAGACCTTTCCTAGCGGCAACTAATGCACATAATCTTCGTGCTACTACTACAGCAGGCTTTCTCTCCCTTTTCGCGTACTCCAGGGCGTCCTTAATTACTTGAATAGTTTCCTTCAAGTTATAGGGATCTACTACTCTGACGAACTCTACTCCGCAGGCCCGTGAAATATCTTCGATTTTAATGACCTTAGACCGCTTGCCTGTAGCTGTCATACCTGTGCCTGGATGAGGCTGATGTCCTGTCATCGCTGTTACCCCATTATCCATGACTACGGCGACCAAGGGTGCTTGTATGTAGACAGCATTAATTAAGCCAGGAACCCCAGCATGATAGAAGGTGGAGTCTCCTATAGTTGCTACTACTGGTTTTCCAGTAAATCTAGCTATTGCAGCGCCTTCTCCTATACTAGCGCCCATGCATGTTGAGGTGTCTTGTAGCTGGAAAGGTGGATTAAATCCTAGGGTATAGCAGCCTATGTCCCCAGTGCACGGGATACGCTCTCCTAGTTCTTTCATAGCTTGTTTAATTGCGTAAAAGGTAGCTCTATGAGGGCATCCAGGACACATTGTAGGAGGTCTAGTGGGTATTTTTCCAGATAACTTTTCTTCAAGAGATATGCTTTCAGAGGGCTCTTTTACTTCTACTCCAACCAGTCTTGCTACAGCTCTCATAACTGAGAATAAGTCTAGCTCTCCAGCTACGGGCAGGTAGTCTCCCTTACCGTGCACAGGAATCTGTACTCCTAGATCAAATAGCTTTTCCTTAACCCTCCGGAGGACGAAGGGATCTCCTTCCTCGACAACGAGTATTTTCTCGACGCTTTCTATAAATTTCCTAAAGAGCTTAGCAGGCAGAGGATTTGAAGAAGCTAGTTTCAGTACTCTCACTTTACCCCATAGCCCTAAAGCCTTTAGTGCGTCACGAGTATACGCGTATCCTATTCCAGAGGCTATTATACCGACTTTTCCTTCGCCCTCAAGTCTATTAAACTCAAATGACGATAGAACATCTTCTAGTTTCGTTATTCTTTCAAGCATTTTGACTCTAAGTTTTCTCGAGTTTACTGGAAGAAGAACCCAGCGAGAGGGATTGTAAGTAAACTCAGCTTTTCTCTCAATTCTACGGATCTCGCCTAAGACAACGTCTCCCCTAGTATGGCATATTCTAGTAGTTACTCTAAAGAGAACAGCTGTTTCGTATTTCTCAGAGAAATCATAAGCGGTAGTCAATAGGTCTTTAGCTTCCTGAGGACAGTAAGGCTCAAAGCAGGGAATATATGACATGAGACTGTAGTATCTGTTATCCTGTTCGTTCTGACTACTGTGACACCCAGGATCATCCGCTGAGACTACTACTAAGCCTCCTCTCACTCCACTGTAGCCTATAGACATAAAGACATCCGCCGCCACGTTCAGTCCCACATGCTTCATTGTTGCTAGAGCTCTGAGCCCGCACATCGACGCGGCATAGGCTGTCTCTAGTGCGACTTTCTCGTTAACGCACCAGTCGACTATCATTCCGATCCTGTCGGCTACTTTAGCTAAAGTGTCTATTATTTCGGTAGAAGGTGTTCCGGGATATCCAGCAGCTACATGTACTCCTGCTTCAATAGCTCCTCTAGCGATAGCCTCATTGCCTAAGAGAA
This sequence comes from Thermoprotei archaeon, assembly GCA_003650815.1. Lineage (GTDB taxonomy): Archaea > Thermoproteota > Thermoprotei > Thermofilales > B15-G2 > B15-G2. The sequence continues at coordinate 67,761 of QMSB01000001.1, forward strand.
GAGCTCTCTCTCCAGGTGATCCGAGTATCAAATTTACACCATGTCTCTATTGTATATGAGTTTAATTTGTCTTTTTATGAAAAATAAGCGCATTTGCCTCAAAGTTTCTTGACAGAACTTAAGCATTGCTTTAACAAAGTATTATATAAGAGAGTTAAAAGTCAGCGTACCGACCCGCATGATCTGCCATATCTTTTCTTAGACATACAGCTTCCTTTTGCTGAGAGACTAGCTTTAAATAAAGGAGTCTCTTCTATTAGGTGAGCTTAATGCAAAAGAATATCTCAGTATCTATAAGACTAAGCTATATACACGGAGAAAGACTTGTGGAAGAAACTCCTAGAGAGCTTCAAGTACAGCTTCAAATGGCTCTACCTAGCGGAGAAATAGTGCTTAAAGAGAATAAACTTGAAATTCCGTACCTAGTCTCCTTAGCAACTACTCCGCCAGCGGCAAATATCACTGTTAAAGGAGTAGTTTTGATTAGTGGAGATAAATCAGAGTTAAGGAAGCTGAGAGAGGAGATAAAGAAGAAGAAAGTGCCTCCATTCATAATGAATACTTTAATGCAGTTTGCTTTCTTTGAGATAATGTTACTGGCTCGTGAACTAGGGCTACCTCCTCCAGTACCTATTCCTCAAATTTCTCCTAAGCAAGTGAAAACAGGAAAACCACCATATATAACCTAAAGCTAAAGCTATAGGTAGTTCGTTCAATAAAGTTTTTAAGTAAAGAGCTTACTCTTCTATAGGTGTCTTAATGACCTTAGCGCTAGGCAAAGTACCATACTCTCTCCTTGAGAAAAAAGTGTTCACTAGGTTAGGTGTAAAAGACGAAGCCGTTATTCTAGGACCTGGAATAGGGCTAGACTCAGCTGTAATAGACTTAGGGCCGAGAGTTCTAGTTATTCACTGTGATCCTATCACCGAGGCTAAAAAGCGTATAGGATGGCTTTCAGTTCACATATCAGCTAACGACGTAGCTGTATGCGGAGCGAAACCACGGTGGCTTCTTTCAGTGATTCTACTCCCAGAGGGTTCAGATGAGTCAGTATTAGATGAGATAACAGCTGACATAGATAGGGCGGCGAAGGAAATTGAAGCCAGCATTGTGGGGGGGCATACTGAAGTAACTCCAAGGCTGGATAGACCAATGGTCATAACTACTGCTGCTGGAATAGTATCTAAGAAAAGACTTGTTACAGCAACAGGAGCTAAGCCCGGAGACTTAGTTATAGCTACGAAGAGTGTGGGAATAGAAGGTACAGCTATTATTGCAGAAGATTTCGAGGAAGATCTAAGGAGTAGAGCCATACCTGTTAGAATAATTGAGAGAGCAAAGACGTTCATAGAGGATATAAGCATAGTGAAGGAAGCCATCGCAGCCATCCATACAGGCGGAGTTACTGCAGCACATGATCCTACTGAGGGAGGCTTTATAGGAGGACTAGTAGAGCTTGCAAAGGCCTCTAATGTTATGATAGAGGTTCATGAAGATAAGATACCGGTTAGGAGTGAAACTAAGGTGATATGCGAGGCATTAAGTATAGATCCCTTCAAACTAATAAGCTCAGGTTCTCTGATACTTACGGTAAAAGAAAACATGTTTGAATCAGTAATGAGTGCTATCAGAAGAGAAGGAGTAGATGCTTATATGGTAGGAAGAGTAGTAGAGGGGAGCGGAGTAAAATTTTATAGAAAAAGCGGTAGCGTTGAAGTATACGAGGAAATGATAATAGATGAAATCACAAAGCTATGGGAGAGAGAAAAACATGATAGCATTTATTAGTAAGAATAAAAATAATAAGAATGTGGATAAGCTACAGCTAATCAAATGTCTTTATAACTTAAGCGACCTTGACATTAAAGTATACAAGACGCTTGTAGAGCTAGATGGTGCTACAGTTAAAGAGCTAGCTGAGAGACTAAACTACAGTAGGTCTTCTATACAGAAATCACTTTACAAACTTATTTCGAAAAAGCTTGTTGAAAGAAAGAAGATTTTAGGTAAAAGAAACTACAAGTATCTATACTTTCCTATTCCTCTTACAATATCTCCAGAGCTAGAGAAAGCTATTAAGAGGAGTAAAGAAGGTGAGGAGAAGCATTAAAGTAGTTTTATATGTTTAGCTAGAAATCCTTTTCTGTGTGGAAAGTAGGATTTAGTGAAGTAGATGTAACTCCACCTCTAGACCTAGAGCTATGGGGTTATGCTGGAAGAATATCATTTGTGTCTAGAGGTGTACATGATCCGCTTAAGGCACATGCTCTAGCTTTATCTCTAGAAGGAAATATCTTTGTTCTAGTTTCAGTAGACATTGGTGCAGTGCCCTTTAGAGTTGTTAGAAATGTGCGAGAGAGACTTAGGGACATGTATGGACTACCCGAGGAAAACGTCATGATTGCTGCTACTCACACGCACTCAGGACCAGCCGTTACTCCATTGAGAAGAGCTGGAGAAGCAGTTGACGAAAACTATGTATCTGTCTTTGAGAGGAAAATATTTACTGCGGCTAAAGAAGCTATAGAAAATCTATCTAATGGGACTATCTACTACTCTAAGGGAGTCGCAGAGAATTTGTCTTTCGACCGTAGGAGAAAGAGCGAACCTGCAGACAAAGAAGTCATAGTACTATCCTTCTTCAAAAATGATAAGGCAATAGGATTTGTAGTAAACTTTCCGTGCCACCCAGTATGTCTAGGGGAAGATAATCTGCTAGTAAGTGCAGATTACCCTCAGTATCTGTACGCTACTCTCAAGAAGGTTTACGGGGAGAACACAGGAGTACTGTTCTTGACCGGAGCTTGCGGCGATATAGACCCTGTTTGGAGAGGTCGAGGCTACAGATATGCTGAAAGAATGGGTAGAGCTATAGCTGGAGAGGTTATTAAGATTGTAGAAACCAGTAGGGAGGAAGTATCGGAGGAACTTAAGGCGACAAAGGATATAATCGAACTAGATACGGGGCAGCTCCCTGACTTAAGTGAACTTATTAAAGAGAGGGATAGACTTATTGATGAAATAAGTAGACTGAGAAGAGAGTTTGCTGTAGTTACTTCAATAAAAGAAGCACTTGAGCTACACTCTAGGGAGGCTTTTCTATCGTGGACACTAGACGCTATTAAGGCAGTCGAAAAAGGATATAAGTCATCTAAATATCTGCTAGAAATCCATGTAGCGAAAATAGGGGATCTGTACCTCGTAGGCTTATCTGGAGAGACTTTTGCCGAAATAGGTGTTAAAATAAAGGATGCTTGCGGAGGAAAAGCGGTTGTAGTGAGCTATGCGAACGGAGACATAGGATATCTGCCTACAGACGAGGCCATAAGAGAAGGAGGGTATGAGGTAGAAAATGCTTTCAAATACTATAAAGAGTACCCATATCCTCCTAAAGAAAGCTGGGAAAAGAAGATATTAGAAACAGTCTCTGAGCTAGTCTCCCGGCTTAAGTAGCTTCTCAGCTAATTTCCTACAAGTCGTTACTTCTACTTTCTCTAGCTTCTCAGCCAGTCTTAAGAGCCCATCAAGCACTCTTATTCTACTGCCTCTGCCTATCACTTGAGGATGAGCTGTGAGGACAAATAATGTCTCATTTTCAATGCACCACTCGAGCTCGTATGTCCACGACCTTAAGACAATATCTGGTGGAAACTGTTTTTCTTCGAAGAGAACCCAGTCGTCTAAATGGTAAGATACAGGTATTTCGACAAGCTTTCTGCTTCCTAGCTCTAGTGTGTAGGCGAAGTCACTATCCATTAAGCTACTATCGTAGATAAAGCCTTTTAATGCTAGTAGTTCTAAAAGCCACTTTTCCAGCCTCCAGTAAGGTGCTCTAAAACCGATTACAGAGCCAAACTTGCTCAGAATATTCTTGCTCTTAGTTAAGACTTCCTCAGCCTCACTGGCGCTTAGCTGGCTGAAGTCTTCGTGAAGATATCCGTGTGACGCTACTTCATGTCCTCTCCGAGCTATTTCATATACATCTTTCTCGTGCATCTCAGCTACATAGGCTGAAATAAAGAAGGTTGCCGGAATCCTCCTTTTGTCTAGAACCTGAAGTATTTTATAAAGACCGGTCTTTACTCCATATAGTCCTCTAGTCACTTGTACATAGTCTCTCTTTTTTAAGATATAAGGTGCTTCTCCGTCGAGATCGAATGTTAAAAGCATGTAAGCCGGCATTTTCTCAGCCTTACTTAGTTAAGTCTAGTTCTCCCTTAAGGACTCTCTCAGTTTCCTTTGGTGTTAAAGTAGTTCTCGCACTGATTTTGTAGTGCCAGTCGTAGCAGCACCATCTAATAATCTTGACCTTAGCTCCCTTAAGCGACTCAGGAAGTTTTTCATGAGGAGTTCTCTTGCTAAAACCTATTAGCTCTACAGTAAAAATACATTTCTCCCATTTCTCTCCGTTTCTTTCTCTATACTCGCCAGTTCTCTCGATCTCTACTACTATACCCTGAAGCTTTCTCACGTCTACTCTACGGAATGTCGGTAAAAAAGTATTCGCGTAATTATTTTATTTGATTAAAGTAGTTAGGGTTAGGTAAAATGAACAGTAGAGCACTAGTAGAGAGCGCTCTTGCAGGGGACCTTCTCAGCGAAGTACCTGTAGCACCTCTCATAGGAGGACATTCAGCTAAGCTATATGGAGTCTCTCTCAAGGAAGCTTACAGGAACCCTGATCTCATGGCAAGACTTCAAGTAAAAGCTGCGAAATACTACGACATAGACATAGTCTTCCACTATATGGACACTACTCTAGAGCCAGAGGCTTTAGGAGTGAAAGCAGGGCTCAGAAATGGTCTTCCCACAGTACTTGAACACTTAATATATCTCCCCGAGCCCGTATTCGAGGAAAAAGGAAGAATGAGTGTTTTCGTAGAGGCTCTAAGGAAGATCTCTGAGGAACTGTCAGCAGAGAAGATTATTGGAGGCTATGTGCTAGGTCCCTTTACGCTAATATGTCAGCTGCTCGGTTTATCTAGAGTATTTGTCGAGGTTATGAGGGGAAAGGGCTCATTTGATGAATCCTACTTAATGAAGTTAGCTAACTACAGTAAGGGGTACGTGGATCTGCTAGTAGACCGAGGCAAAGCTGACTTAATAATGGTATTAGAGCCCTGTTTATCTCTAGTTAGACCGAGCATATTTCAGAAGTATGCTCAGAGACCTCTAGCGAATCTGCTTCAATACATTAAGAATAGGGGAGTAATATCAGCTTTACATGTATGCGGGAGATCAGGTAAAGTACTGCCCTACTTTAAGGAACTAGCCTTCGATATTATTCAAATAGACTGCTTTATCAAAATAAGTGATGCTAAAGGACTACTCCCTGAAAAATGTATCCTAGGTAACTTAGACACTAAACTATTCACAGATGCTGAGCCTCATGAAATTATTGAACAAGCGAAAATGTGTATAAAGGAAAGTCAGTGTAGAAAGCATATATTAAGTGCGGGATGTGAAGTTCCTTTATCCTCTAAGCCTGAAAACATTAAAGCTCTCGTTAAAGCAGCGAGGGAGGTCTATGCCTAGAATAATCATAAAGAATAAGGGAAGTGGGCTAATTTGTGAAAAGAATTCTCTTCTGCTAGATGTCTTAAGAAGAAATGGAATTAACATACAAGCTATTTGCGGAGGATTAGGTCTCTGTGGATTATGCAGAGTGAGAGTAATGAGTGGAGCTGTATCAGAGCCGACAGAACACGAAAAGAGAATTCTAGGAGGACTTTTATCTGAGGGCTGGCGCCTCGCCTGCCAGACAAGAGTTCTTGGAGACCTAGAGATAATTGTTCCCGAAGCCAGAAAATATATTCTTGAGGAGTACAGAGTTGGGAGAAAAGTAAAGGTCAGTCCTTTGCTAAAGGTTCTTGAAATAACGTACTGTAGGCAAAAAGCGTCGCATACCGAAAGTGTGATGTCGTGTATATCTCCTTACATAGACTTCAAATTTTCTCATACAGCACTATCTAAAATACCAGAGCAGCTTTACCTACATGGTAAAGCGTGTCTTCTCTACGACGTAGAGTCCAGAGAAGTACTAGACTTAGAGGAAAACGACAGAACATATGGTGTAGCAGTAGACTTAGGGACAACTACTGTTGTAGCGGCACTAGTAGATCTGAAGTCGGGAAGCGTCCTAGGAGTGAGGTCGACTTATAATAAGCAGATACCTTACGGCAATAATATTATTTCCAGAATATCGTATGCTATTAAAGGTAGAGAATATTTAGCTGAAATCTCGAGAGCCGCTATAGACACTGTAGAAGAGCTTATAGATAATCTTGCTCCTGTGGACAGGGAAAATATCTATGAGCTAATAGTAGCGGGAAACACTGTAATGACTGCTCTTTTCCTAGGAATTTCTCCTCACACGCTAGGTTTCTACCCGTTCTCACCGCCTTTCACCGGAATGCTAGAGTTTAAAGCTAGAGAACTGGGATTAAAATTGCACAAAGAAGCGTTAGTGAAAACGCTCCCAGTGATAGGAAGCTACATTGGAGGAGATATTGTAGGAGATATAGTCACATCGGGAATACTTGAAGACACTACAGCGTTGCTAGTAGACATAGGGACTAATGGAGAAATAGTCTTAAAGAAAGGAGACAGTATTTACGCTACCTCAGTTCCGGCAGGACCGGCCTTTGAGGGAGCAGGGCTTTCCTCAGGAATGCTCGCAACAGAAGGAGCCATACATAGAGTTTTCCGCAGTAGAGACGGGATTGAATACATTACGATAGGAAATGTAGAGCCTAAGGGAATATGTGGGTCAGGTTACATAGACTTGCTAGCAGAGCTTCTCAGAGCGGGCGTTATCACGAAAAGCGGGCGACTACAGAGCAAAGACCCCTGTGTCCGCAGAAGAAGGGGAGTCTTAGAGTACGTTGTGTGCGATAATGTGGTTTTAACACAAAAAGATGTTAGAAAGCTACAGCTAGCTGTAGCTACTTTTAAAGTAGGTCTCCATATACTACTATCTAAGACAAAAACTTCGCCAGAAGACCTAGAAAAAATCTACGTAGCAGGAAGCTTCGGCTATCATGTGAACCCATATAATGCTATCGAAATAGGACTATTACCTAAAGTAGATCCCTCGATAGTAGAGTTCATTGGAAACGGGTCTCTGGGAGGAGCAGTCATGTACCTTATTTCAGATGAAATAAGAAGAGAATGTAGAGATGTATACAAGAAAGTAGAGGTCTTAGAAGCTCCGCTTGAGAAGAGCTTCCATAAACTGTTTATCGAGAGTCTAGCTTTTGAGCCAGTAACCTGAAGAGCGCTGGTCAGACTTATATGAGTTTAAACGAATATCTTTAGTGTGAACAAAAAACCATTGCTGCTGCTTACAGTAATATTTCTTTCACTTCTAGCAGAGACTATTGCTTCAGTACTCGATGGGCCTAGACTCAGAGTAGTCGTGGGAGTACTAAAGGAGCTTAAGATTAAACCTAAAGTTTTCTTCAAGCCAGGAGACATAGTCTACGTGTACTGGAGCTACAGACCCTACATAGTTAAAAGGGGGCTAATTTACGAGTATGACTTCGCAGCAGAAATCGTTATCTACGATCCCCTAGGCTACGAGTTGTATAGATACTCGTCAAGAAACTCTAGTAAAACAAAATATTCGTCGATAGTTCTCAAAGAATACCTTGTCTTTACTATTAGAGAGTACTATCTTAACGGCATTTACCGAGTACGAGTCTTAGTGCAAGATTTTAAAGAGAATGCAAGTCGCGTCGAAGAAGCCTTCTTCATAGTAGCTAACGCGACTCCAAAAATACTCAAAGTAAACATAGTCCAGGAGGCAAAAGTAAAAAATATGCTCTCAGAAACAAGTACACTGACTTACCTCTACCTAGCTGTTATTCCGGATACAATATACCAGAAGGTTATCGAAGAGCCTGTGTTCAACATAAAGCCAGCAGAAATACTAGAAGACGGCTTCGGCAACAAGTATGCTGTATACAAGTACGTGAAAATACCTCCACACGGCTACCTCCACATAATAGCTGAGTATCCGGTAGTGCTCTACGCGAAAAGAGTAGACTTGAACAAAAGTATCGGTAGTCTGTCTGCTGTCCCCAGCAGTGTGGAAAAATATCTCTATCCAAGCGAGAAGATAGAGTCAGATAATTTACTCATAAAGTCTAAAGCGCTTCAATTATCTTCAAACAAGTCTTCTCTACTTGAATTACTGACTTCAATAGGAGACTTTGTATCAACGCACATAAAATACAAGCCTATGGAAAAAGAGACTAGTGCTTTAAAAGCCCTACTATCCGGCGAAGGAGACTGCACAGAGTATTCACTACTCTTTACTGCTCTATGTAGAGCCTCTGGTATACCAGCTCGATCAGTATCTGGTTGTGCTCGGATAGCTCCTCACAGAGGAGAAGTGATAATATACGAAAGGCATGCTTGGGTAGAAGCCTACATACCGGGAGAAGGCTGGGTTCCCATAGAGCCGCAGCAACCGAAATATATAGGCTTAACATACTACTACGCCAACGGCTATTATCTAACTATTTCTAGGTGCCCTGGAGAAGAAACATGGATTAGAGGAGTAAAAGTTAGAGTAGGTTTCCTCATAGCATACTACAAGAAAGGAGCATTTTCTCTTGAACACTACATTAGAGTAATATTTACTAAAAAAGATAAAATAAGAATAGAGGTCTCTGAAATAAGGCAGCTCGACGGAGAGATCTGGGTGAAAGGAAGTCTCTCGGAGCCTGTAAAAGGTGAAATTTACGTCCTCACGCTAACTTCAAGTGGACGCAGCCTACTCACTAGCATGAGCGTAGAGAATGGAGTATTTGAAGGAAAAGTGCCTATAAGTGAGAGAGGTCGAGTAAAGCTCTACATCTTTTTCGACGAGCTTGAGGACTACGAGGCATCAGTATACTCAACAAGCATCTTTATTGAAAAGAAGAAGTCTTCAATAAAAGCAGAATATCCAACAAATGTCTACGAAGGAGATAAAGTAGTGATCAAAGGATATCTATCACCTCCTCTACCTAATCAGATAATCTTGGTCAAGATCGCTGGACCTGGAGAGATCATAGTAGACTACAGTACTTGTACAAAGGAAAATGGTGAATTTATACTAGAGCTGAGTTTCCCGAGAGCTGGGACGTGGACTGTACAACTTTCGTGGCTAGGAACTTCAGACTACTCTCCAGCCGAACTAAAGTTAACTATCCAGGTAAGAGAGGCTTATCAAAAATACATGATCTTGATTATACTAACTGCCGTCATAGCAGTAATTATAGTTCTTTTACTAGCAATTATTGTGAAAACGAGACATAGATACTAATATTCAAGAGGCGCAGATAATAGCGTGTCTCGACGGCTCATAGATGTAAATGTATGTACTCGAGACCTGAGAGCTACTAAGAGACTTCTAGTATATGGGAAGTGTGTAGAAGAAGAATATCCCTCAATATTCTCCAAGTACTCGGAGGGCAGAGTAGCACTCTCAGTATGTCTAGAAGCAGAACACATGAATACGGTAGGATTTAAGCTCGCGTCTATAGTCGCCAGAATAGATCTTGAAGAAATAGTTATCCTTACAGTAGACGGCTCACCACACTGCATACAGCTACATTTCATGGCAGAAGAAGTCAATAAGATGTTTGGAGGAAAACTACCCACAAAACACTTAGTCATAGAAGAAGGAAAAGTAGTAGAGGTGAGTCCAAGAGTAGTTAAAACCGCTAGATATTTAACGAAAGTAAAGAAACTTCTACTGAGAATAAATGAAAGTACTTAAGAGTATTTCCACTAAAGAAAAGCCAAAAAAGAAGAGATCTATAATACTGGCTTCGCGGTCAACAGCTAGAAAAGAGATCTTGAAAATGCTTGGCTACAGAGTAATAGTAGTTGTGCCAGTAGTGGAAGAAACTAGAGTAAAGAAAGGAAGCCTAGAGTATGTAGCTAGGATAGTTGAGCAAAATGCTCTAAGAAAAGCCCAGAAAACCTATGAAGTGGCAGGAAATCATCCAGTAGTGGCTGCCGACACTCTAATCTACATAGACGGTATAGTTTATGGAAAGCCTAAAGACGAAAAGGAGGCTAAAAACACGCTACTTCACCTAAGGGGCCGCGAACACATAGTAGTAACAGGATATGCTGTCCTATATAGAGGGGAGAAAATAGTAGGGCACAGAAAGACTATAGTAAAAATGAGGAATTTCATTGCCGAGGAGCTGGAGTACTATCTCTCTACTAAAGAATACTTAGGCAAGGCAGGAGCATACTCCATACAAGGACTAGGAGGAACACTAGTTGAAGAAATCAGAGGATGCTACTACAATGTAGTAGGGCTACCCTTACCAGATATTATTGAATGCTTCGTGAAACTAAAAATTTGGCCACCTGAAATAAAATACCTATCTCTGAGAAGATAGGCTCCTCTATTCTTCTAGCTTCTCGACAAGTTTCTTAAGTGTAGCTAGGCTATCCGCGCTCAGGTCGTTTGGTCTAAGTATTCCCTAAGCTACAGCTGCGCCAATTACTCTCTTATAAAATTGCTCATTCTCACACGATTCTTCAGCGGCACCAAAGAATACTCGAGGACCTTCACCTGGAACATATATGACGTACATTTTTTCAAGCTTTTCTCTATTCCTAAGTACCATAAATCCTTTATTAACATTTATCTTAATAATATTCGAGTTAAGTGTCTCTGATAGCATAAGAAATATTTGAGTAAGCTTAGCCCTAGCTTCTCTCAGCGCCTTACTTACAGCCTGCTTTAATATACCTAGCTCCTTAGCTATTTCGACTTCCTTTAACTCACTCCCAGCTTTCTTAACTAGTATTTCTTCCATGCGAGAAGGTAACTTAAGACTCAACAGCCATCACCTCTTTCGCAATAATGTTCACTAACTCTCGCGCGGTTTTCTCGTCAGCAGCTACAATAGCATAGTGTCTTCCAGTATCATCTTCTATAACAATTACACGTCTCCTAACCGAGAAGTATAGTGTTATCGCATAGAATGTGCACGTTAAAAGCACACCTGCCATTAAAAAGACTACGGTGCGTAAATCGCTTGTAATAGGTCTACCGAAGACCCTATTATAGATCGATGCTATCCCAAAGTATACTATCGTGAAAACTGATCCTAATATGCTTCCCATACGCTTAATGAATTTCACGTAGTTAGAGTAATTGAGCATGCACCTAACAGTTAAAATAAGCCCTACGACTACTGGTGTCGGTAAGAAAGTTAAGTACTCTATCGGGATAGACGGCGCGACTAAAACTATATAAAGTACTAGGAGCAGAAGTATGGCAGTAGAAGAAATCAAGTGTATTTTAAAGTACTTAAATATTTTTCCCTTACTAAGATTATCTAATGCGGATATCTCTACTACATTTCTGATGGTATACTTGAAAGTACTTATGGGATAGCCGTGTACAAGCACTACTTTACCTTTTCCTGCTAATATTTCTTTTCTAATAGAAAGTAGAGTAAAAGCAATACTGGCTAAAAGCAGACACAGAGAATACTGCCTAGAGTGTTCTGCGTTATACTTAATAGAAAGGCTATAATAATTAGTATTATCGATAAGGCGAAGAGAGCACCTGAAGTTCCGCTGTAAAGTGCAGGCCAAGCTTCAAGAGACTTAAACTGTCTACTCGTAGAACAAGTAAAATATATTTCTACAATAATTGAATGTAGGGGTGATGAGTCTACCGAAAACTGACAAGAAGTGACGATGGTCACCCTTACTGATTTAGGCCATTTGTAGCTACCAAATAAAATTTACTAAACTGCATTGTAAGTTATCTAAATACTCGATAGTCAGTCTCCTGCAGTAAAATACTTGGAGTAAACTTAATTACCTCACTAGCGTAGTCGGTATTGTGGCATTAAAGAACTCAAAGGCCAGGAGAGTAGTCTTTACGGCAATTGGTATGGCTTTAGTCTTCTTAGGGACTGTTGCCATATCAGTGTACATTCCTGAGACAAGGGGGTACTTTAACATAGGAGAGTCTATGGTATACACCATAGCGCTTCTTTTCGGGCCGTCTATTGGAGGAATAGCTGGCGGACTGGGGTCAGCGTTGGCAGATATTGCTTTAGGATATTATCACTATGCTCCAGCAACATTTGCAATAAAGTTTATTGAAGGCTTCTTAGCTGGCTACATTTACCGTAAACTCAAGAAATATTCTGAGAGAAAACTAACTATAATAGGCTTCGTAGTCCCAGCAGGACTACTTACACTCGGAACCTACTACTATAGTGCTTACGCGGAGCTAACTTTCTTCGGTTTAGCTACAATGGGTATTAATGTGGCGGCCTACCTGTGGATAATAGCTGCAATAGTAGTTGCTCTTATCTTCATATACTTCATATATAAGAAGGAATATGAGGTCTCGGTTAAAGTAATGGCTCTCGGAATAGCTGGACTAGAAATGGTTCTAGGCTACTTCCTCTACGAGTACTATGTGCTAGGTTTTGGTCCGGGCTCTCTGGCTGAAGTACCGTTTAACATAATGCAGATGATAGTGGGAAGTACTATAGCAATACCTTTAACTGAACAATTGAAGAAAATTGTTAAGGAAATATTTTAATTTCTTTTAGAACAGTAGTTGTGTAGAACCCTGCTTTTATTTCTACTTTAGGTTCTTCTCCTACAGGTATACACATTACAGCAATCTTGTTTTCCTCTCTCACTAGAGGCTCTGGTACGTAGAAGTCTCTTTGTGGTCCTTCAGGAACATATCTTCCAATGAGCTTTGAATTAAAGTAAATTAAGCATCTGCAGTTACTGTCAATAGTTATCTTAAGAGGAGCAAGTATTTTTTGAGGAACATTTACTTGAAGCCTCCAGTACTTCCAGAAGCACTTCTCAATAGTCTTTAGCGCATTTGAAGGCTTTTCCTCGAACCACTTTTCTCTAATGCCCTGAGTGCCTTCGATCACACGCCATGTGCCCTCGACTTTAAGCTGATATGTTTTAAGCAGTAATCTGCCTACACCTTTGCTGTCGATAACTATTAGCTCTAGCTTGTTTAACCCTTTCTTCAAGTAGTCTGAGATATCGAAGCTGTATTTTCTGCCTCTATCCCATGAAAGCCATGAGCCAGCGTGTTTTCTGTTAACGAATACCAGTATGGCTCCTCTTCCTTCATGAAGCTCAAGAATGTAGCTGTGTCTGAGGTCTTCTTCATTTAACTCAAATACATGTTCATATACGCCGGATCCAGTAAACTCCTTTACTTCTTTTGGAGGTTTCTTCAGTTCTAATAATTTGTTAAATTCTTCAGTAGCTAGTGGATTGTTTAAAAGAAGGGAGTAGTCTATTCTCGAAACTATTCCTTTTTCGTAAACTTCTTTAAGTGACGGTATCTCGTAGTAACTCCAGGAGGATATCTCTTTCTCGCTTATTTTGCCTAAGTATATTCCGTTGAGCAGTCCATTTAAGATTGGAAGCATGCCGTCATTATTGTGTCCTGTAGCTTCTAGGATAACATAGAGCTCGTTTTCTTTCTTCAAGTCTTTTGCCTCTACTTCAAAGCACCTGTAGCCACTTCCTATTCTATTATTGTTCAGAAATACTACGGCATAGTCGTTCACTAAACTGAAGTATAGAGTATTGTTGACAGGCTTTTCTCTAAGTTTAAATAAGATTATGTACTCATAGAACCCATTTCTATAAAAGCCTGCTTTTTCTAAGGGAGTATAGGGCTTGATTTCAGTCATAGTGTTCAGTGACGGCTTATCCTCATAGAATGCTTCATTTAGCGGAGTTAATTTGAGCGAAGGAAGTTTCTCTGCGCTAAACTCTATTTCAACATTATACACTTTTTCTAATATTTCGTTGAAGCCTGGTAGTTTTACAGGAGATATTACGGTCGCTGTTCTCTTAGAGTCTATGTAGTCCTCGAATACTACTTTGTTGCCGTCTGCTTCTCTCATAAAGTAGATATCCGATATGGCAATGAATTTACCTAAACTGTTTTCAAATATCCAAGTCTTGCCAGCTCTCTCTTTTGTAGTAAATACTAAGAGCAGTGTTTTGTCTTCTGAAGTAAGCTCTACTAAGTAGTCTTTTCTGCCTTGGACGTGTTTAATTACTATAACTTTGTCTGCTACAGTGACGTTTACTTCTTTAGAGCTTACCGATTTAACTTTAATAGGAGTCTTGCTTTCTAAAACTGTTTCGTTTTCTTCGTTTTCGTCTCCATAGAAAACTGCTACTACTCTGTTGCCTACTCTGGTTACTAGGAGTGGTTCGAAGGTAGAGTACTTAAGCTTGAATAGTGTTTCGGGAAAAACATAGTTTACGAGAACTATTTTCATGTATTTCGGAGGTACAGGAATTCGCGGTACCTCTACATCGCTTACCTTTATTTTAACGCAGATACTTTTATCCTGAATATTCCGTATGAATACTAGACTCGTGTCTCCGATTTTTCTGCAGAAAACATCGGCTTCTCCTTCGAGTACTTCGATCTCGCTTTCCTCTGCTTCTGTAAGCAAGTCTTCAAAAGACTCGATGAATAGACCGAGGCGCCTAATAGCATAGTATCTCGGCTTAAGTTCTCCCCACTCGCTTATAGCTGCATCATAGTCATATGTAGTAGTAATATATTTTGCAGTAAAATACTCCGGGTTTGTTCCACCGTGAAACATGTAGAAGTTTATTGCTTTTACTCCTCTAGCCATAGCAGTTTTAACAAGCATTTCTGTCCATCCTGCAGGAAAGCTTCCTCTCTCTGTAGGCAGAGGCTTGCCGAATATACTGAACCATCCTCCCTCAAGCTCCATAAACATTAACGGCTTATCTCTCTGACTCTTCTTAACCTCCTCTATTTTTCTCTCAAATTCGTTCAAGACCCATGGATCGGGATAGCTGTCAATAGTATCGATAATAGGTGTGGAGTGAACGTACCTATTCTCATTAGTAACTATGGGAACGTCATCACCTAAATACTCTCGAGCCTTCTCATATAACGCGAAGTGTAGCGGAACATTGCCCCAGAAATACTCGTTTTCTATCTGAAACATTACTGTAGCTCCACCTTTACTGCACAGTGTTCTCTTTACGATAGGCAATATTACATCATACCATCTCAGGGCGTAGCTCAAGTAAGGCTCTTTTACAGTTCTAAACACATTTGTTTTAGCATACAGCCAGTTAGGGTGGCCGCCGCTATCCCACTCACTGCAGATATAGGGACCGGGCCTAGCGATAAAGAATAGCCCTAAGTCTCTACATAAATTGATATATGTTTCAATATCTCTATCACCGTCGAACCTATATACTCCTTCCTCTTCCTCGTGCCAGTTCCAAGCGATATAGCTTGCAACAGTATTCAAGTGAGCTTTCTTCGCTTTAAGAAGTCTATCATACCACAAGCCCCTTGGAATCCTGAAGTAGTGTATCTCGCCGCTGAAAATGAATCTCCGCTTACTACCTATTTTAAACGACTTACTATCATAGCTAACTACACTCACGAAGATATTTAGCCCCCATGAAAATATATGACTACAGAAAATACCTGACCTAAAATTCACTAACCTTAATAAGGTAACTACGGCGGCAAATTTAGATGAAGTCACTCAGACACCTAGTAATAGTCTTTCTGGCTATTCTCGGAATTTTAATAATATTTATAGTAGTAAATATTTACTTTAAACAGAAAGGGGAACCTAATCATACACTAGAAGAAGGCTTAATAGTACACTGGACTTTAGATAAAATAGAAAGCGGAAAAATTGTAGA
>QMSB01000002.1 GCA_003650815.1 Thermoprotei archaeon
AACATACTCCCTACCACCTATCTTATAGTAGTAGAATGTGTCTCCTACTTGTAGAATAAAGTAGTAGGCTTCCCAAGGATACTTATCGAATATTTCTGGGAAGAAGTAGTATGCGTCGCTTAAAGCACTAAAGCATATAGGCCTACTGTAATTCCAATCCATGTTTAAATGAGATGAAATAAATTTGGCTGCTTTAACAACACCACTATCAGAATAAAAGCCGTAATTAGAGCAATTACCAATAAGCCAAGCAACCTGAACACAAGGCTCAACCCCAATCCCATCAACTAAATCCAATGCCCTAGACAAAACACTAACCCTATCCCTAACCCTAGCATCCCTATCAACCTGATCCAAAACAAGTAAAGCAAGCTTATTATCAGCATAAGGAGCAATTTTCTCAACGAGCTCAGGATAATTTTCGTAAACTGAAACAAGCCAAGAATTACTTTCAACAATTTTCTTTGCTTCATTCAAGCTAAAGTATTTTGAGAGTATTTCGAGAACTTTTTCTTCACTAGTTTTTTTGTAATTAAAGCTTTTTTCATAGCTAGCACTCTTACCCCATTTATCTATAGCGGTTAATTTGATTAAGATGTTTCCTTCATTTACGTTGCTTAATGCTTTGAGTAAGTATTTTCCTTCACTAAGTTTAACTAGAGTATAGTTTGCTGGCTTACTGTTGATGAGTAGGGTGATATTGAGTAGTGAGTATTCCTGGATTAAAGCAGTTAAATTAAGTTTTCCTAGGTAGGTGTTGTAGTTGATGTTGGATATTTTGGGGGGTTGTGCGTAGAGTTTTTTGAAGGTTGTAGTAGCGTTGTTTTGTGAGTAGTCTACTGCGGATACTGTTAGTTTGTAGTAGCCTTCTTGTTTGTTGTCGTATGGTAGGTTGATGGTTTTTGTTCCGCTCCATTTTCCTTTATATAGTTTTATTATTGTTCCGTTAGGGTATTTGAAGTAAATTAATGTTTCTTTAACACCTTTATTATCTACTATAGTAATAGTAGCTTTACTGTCTACTATAGTTACTTTAATTGAAGGCTTACTAAAATCAAGTAAGAATACAGTAGATAGAATGGCTGTCAGCAAGATAACTGAAGTAAATATGAGTAGTTTTTGTCTGCTAGTTACTCTACCCACATTTATAGTAAGGCTGAAAGAAATAAGTATTTATTTTAGGAGGTCTCTGGGCTTGTGTTGAGATCTAGCCTGATATTGCTTCTGGTTTTGTATTACAGTTTTGATTGTTTGGTGGGGGAAGTAGGCTAATATTTCTTGTGGAAGTGTTTTTAGGTGGAGGAGTGGGGTGTATGAGGCATAGGTGGGTGTTTGTTTTGCTTGTGGCTTACTATGTTCCACTGTTGTTCTTCTTGTTTCTTCTTGTGGCGTGGGTTTTCTTGTCTCGTAATATTCTGATATTTATTGCGAGGGGGTTGATAGTGGGTGTTCCGCTTGTTTTTGTTGCAGTTAAGTTTCCTTGAGTGTTTACTGCTGAATTTATTGCGAGTGATCCTGAGCCGAGTGGTGTGCTTCAGCACAGTGTTTTTCCGTGTAAGGTTCTCTGCTATCAGGTTTTGGAGAAGTATGGTCCTTTTAATCCGTCTCCGCTGCTGCCTTTAGTTAGGCGCCTTTATGTTGTGAAGAGAAGAGGTAATATCTATGTCTTGGTTGAGCTGCATGGATTCTTTAGTGTGTTGTTAGGGAGAAGGAAAGGAAGGTTAAGAGTGTTCTTGAGACAGTTTTTAGCTCGTGTAGAGTTGTTGAGTGCTGTGTGGGGACTCTTCGAGATAAGTTTAGGGAAGTGAAGCTTTTCCCCAAGGACTATGCTAAGAGAATGTTTTACTTCTACAAGATTCCTGGTCTCTCAGACTGTGTTGTGGTTGTCTCTAGGGATGGTATAGGAGTGTACTATTTTAGTGAAGGATTTTTCCCGAGGCATATGTTTAATCTTAAGCTGAAGTACGAGTTCAGTGAAGTACTTTTCGGCGCTTTGCTTGAGAAAGTTTTTGAGGGTAGTTATCCGAGCCAGACGCCTGATTCTGCTAGCAGTGGAGGAGGAACGGTTATTGGTAATAAGATGATTGGAGACGTTGTTACAGACGAGTGTATTTTCTTTAAGCCTAGGGGCCATGTTTTAATGGTTGGTAAGACTGGTTCGGGTAAGACTACTTTGCTCGCGAATCTCGTTGACTGCTATAAGAAAATGGGGTTTAATGTTGTCGTACTCGATAGCTTTGGTGAGCTGGCTAGTTTGGGTAGGGAAGTTGTTGCTGGTGTAGATTTCTTTGTTAATCCGTTTGACTTTATGGAGCCTGAAGAAGTACTAGACGTAATTGAGAAGGCTAGTGTTCTTTTCCTCGGAGAGCGGGGAATGTTTTCCTATATGGTTAGAGACGTTATTGTAAAGGCTCTCAATAGGATTGAGGGGAGTGTTTCTCTTGGAAAGCTTATCGGCGAGCTAGAGGAAATGAGGAGTAGTGAGACTAGAGAAGACATTAAGAGCGGCTGTGATGCGGCTATAAGGAGACTGAGGCTTTTCAAACACCCCGTTTTTGAGAAGACTTCTCGTCCAGACATGAAGGGGATTTTTGTTATTAATTTATCTAATATGAATTCTTCTGTGCGTTTCTTTTTCTCACATATATTGATGGAGCTTCTTTACCGTACGTGGGATCCACGGGAGCCACTGGTGCTGGCAGTCGATGAATTAATGCCTGTGGAATATGTTCGAGAAGACCGTGTACCCAGTATAGTTGAAGAAATCGCTAAATGCGCACGCAAACTAAACATTATTTTCATACTAGGAAACCAGGAGTATAGAACACTGCCGCTAGCAGTTAGGAATATGCCGGAGCACTTTTTTATTTAGGGCTATAGACGTCAAAGAGCTGGAGTATTTGTCGAAGCTTATTTCAGGTATTACGGGAAGAAACTATCAGGATGTATATAGAGAGCTGAGCATGCTTCGTGAAGGAGAGTGCTACTATATAACTAAAAACTATGCGACGAAAGTGAAGGTGAAGTATTATCCGTTGAAGTGTGTTGAAAGGAGGTCTGTAGTCGATGAGGAGAGACTTATAGCTGTGGCTCGTGAGCATAGGGTTAGTGTTGAGAGACTTAGGCGCGTGCTGACGTTAGTTTCTAAAGAAGATTTTCTTGAAGCCTTAAAGAGGAAAGACTACAGGTGGTTAGCTAGGTATAATTTGGCTCATGTGTCTAGAGGAAAGCTGAGCAGACTCGGCGAAGCTACTGCAGCCTACTATTCTATAGACGTCTCTCAAGTAAGCTAGGTGTTTAGAGAAATTTTTCATGATAGTTAAGCTACTATTGTATGAAACCTTATTCCTAGCCGACTTCTCTCTATCACTAACCTCAAATTTACTACCTAAACTATCTCCATTAGTATCTTTATTAAAGGGGTCGGTATGATGCTTATTAACTTCAATCCGATCAGATAGCCCGTCTCCATCGCTATCCTTGTGCTTGTTCCAACAATTTAAGCATAATAGCCTAAAGGACCAGCGCAATAAGTCCGCTAATTAAGTAGCCTTCGGTAATGGCGAGACCGTGAGTAAAACGGAGCCTTTCTTATTTTTCAAATAAGAACTTAGAATTCTCCTCAGTTTTTCCTGATATTAGCTTGATGACGCTTTTCTCCAGCTTCTTAAGTAATCCTATGTATTAGGTTAGGAACAAGAAAGTATAAAGCTTAAACAATGGAACTATTAACAAATAATTAAATAGGCTACCTTAACGAATAGTCAGTTGAGTAACTGCAGTAAAATCACAACGCTTTTAAGCCAAAGGTTATCAGTTATACTTATGAAAAAGATTACGATTGAAGTGCCTGAAGAAGTTAGTGAAGAAGAAATTAAGCTAGTTTGTCGGATTCTTGCTGCTCGAAGGGAGATTTTAAGAGATATTTTAGAGGAATATGGATTGCTAAAGCTGCAAGAAGAGTCGCTTAAAGAATTCCTAGAGTCTGAGCCAGAACTATATAGTGAAGAAGATGTCAAAAGGTGACATAGTTCTAGTATACTTTCCTTTTACAGACCTTAAAGGCAGAAAACTTAGACCAGCACTAGTGCTCTACGAAGGTAAAAGAGACCTAGTTCTAGCATTCATCTCATCGAGACTCGAAAAATATGATCCTAAAACATCGGTAATCATAAGAAAGGAAGACCCAGGATTCGAGGAAACAGGGCTCAAAGTGTCGTCGATCATAAGGTTAGATAAAATAGCAACAATACACAAAAGCCTAATAGCAGGAAAAATAGGAACTCTTCCACAACACTTTAGAGAAAAAGTCAACAAGAAAATAAAAACTCTCCTTACAATCTAGCTTAACATGCAATTCATTAAGATCAAGAGCCTTGGAAATACCTTGGAGTAGACTTAATTAATGGAGAAATAGCCTTGGTTAGGGACATTATCGGAGTTCTGTCAGTCAAAAATGAACAACTTTTCTTAGGAGTATTTAAGAAAGTGCTATTAAAACGATCGAAAACTCGCTTAACGAGACTTCAACTTTTCTTAGGAGTATTTAGGAAAGAAGGCTACAGCTGCTTACTCGGTAAAAGGCTGATGAAATCACTGAAGAGATAATAACATCAACAGTATAAGACACTAGAGGTCAACGCTTTACGAACACAAGCTCTCCCTACCAAAACTCAAGTTACATTAGTAAACAAAAATGGCGGGCAGTCTTAGTCGATTCAGCCAACACATATAACTTAATCCCTGATTCTCGATGCTGCCAGGTTTTAGGGAAGTATGGTCCCCTTAATCCTTCTCCGCTGCTGTCTTCAGTTTTCTTAAATGCTGCTAGAGTACTAGTCTTTTTGTAGATTTCATTATAGCCTATTTCGAAGACTGTTAGTCCTGTCAGGAACATGATTAATGAGGCTATAATGAAAGCTATGAAGTCTGAATCCGTAATGGTTATTGCAGCGAACAGTGTTTTTCGCCAAGCTATATAAGTCTATGTATACGGGAGACAGCCATCACTAGTCCTCTAAGAGTAACCCGTCTGATGACTCCTAGACAGGCAATGAAGGGTCACCTGACCCCAAGCTAAAAGAGGGGTCTCCACGGCTTCTCTGCGACTAAACACTTTTCGTTAGTCAACTTCAGTCTGTTCACTATAATACGCACACCTTTACATGACTCTAAGAGCAGATAATCTATGAAAGGTGCTTTCTACAGCCTACGTATAATATCTCCACAAATTGACAGAAGTTTCAACAAGTAAATAACTTCACGGCAGTCAATAGATTCTGCATTACTGACTGGCATGAAAATCAGTAAACGTGTGGCAGTTGCCAAAGCACTCGAATGAATATGTGTAGTGCTTCATTGGATAAGTAGATAGAGATGGAGTCGAGAATGGTTGCTGTTTTAGCGATAATGGGGGTAGTTTTGTCAGCCTTTACTTTAGGACTAGTTTCTGCTTACTAGTGAAGGGCTTGGCTAGAATAAGAGAGAGATGGCAGGAGACTTAGTAATGGCTATAGTGCTGACAATAGTTTTCAGCCATTTCCTTTATCTTCAGCTCACTGATGAACCCGGTAGATACGGAAGTAAAGCTAATAGATTTTAGTCAATAACGACAGCCTGCTAGTAGACTAGTTCTGAGAGTAAGACCTAAGGCAAGTGTTCTATTTGAAGCTACTTTAATTCACTGAATTTAATTTGCAAGAGGAAGCTTTATTAGTTTGTTTTGTATCGGGGGTGTAGTATGGCGTATGTGGCGAAGACTCTGATGATAGGGAGGTGTAGGCGCTGCGGTAAGAAGGTTTACAAGGGTGATGACTACCTGTTTTGTGAGAACTGCAAGCTTATCCTGTGTATCGAGTGTAATAAGGAGGCTAGGGGCGTTTGTCCTGCTTGCCAGAGTGCACTTAAGTTAATGTAATTGATGTCAAGTGCCGCAAAGTACTACAACATAATCTCTAGTGTATATGATGAGCTTTACGGCGGAGAGCAGAGGAGAAAATACGAACTTTTATACCGCTTCCTAGGGAAAGGTCTTCTTCTAGACGCTGGCTGCGGTACAGGACTTTTATCAGAGTTTCTGGCGGAGAGAAAGCTGTGCTGTGAGTACATAGGCGTAGACGTGTCCATCGGAATGATACAAGTAGCTAGAAGAAAGGGGCGGCGAGGGAGCTTTATTGTCGGATGTGTTGAGTATCTACCATTCAGACGCTGTGTCTTCGACTATGTGGTCGCAGTAACGCTTGTCCAGAACTTACTAGACATAGGAGTTTTCATTAAAGAAGCTGTAAGAGTTCTTAGGAAAGGTGGAGTGCTTATAGTAACTGTTTTACTCAAGAAAAGGGATCTAGTAAACGATGTCTTAGACGCGGCTTTTCATAACGGACTCAGATTGATGTGCTGTATCTGGGCGCCGCGGTCAGCTGACGAAATTTTAGTGTTCGTAAAGTAGTTAAACCACGAGGATAAATAGCAAGTGATGGAAGGAGAACCTGAGGTTAATGTTTTTAAGCATGAAGAAGACTTCGTTAGTTTTCTCAAGTCTTCGATAGCTAGGGAAATGGCTATAGTTGTTCTTGGACTCTGTAGCGTTGACTACAGGGGTCGCGCTCAGTCTAGGCTCGGTGAGGGCATTCACGTGGTTCTAGTGAAGTCGGATGGTGCTGTTCTTGTACACGGACCGGAGGGCTACGAGCCAATAAACTATCAGCCTAAGACAACGAGCTTAACCGTATTTAGAGATGGCGAAAAAATAGTATTAAGAGCTGTCAGAACCAGACCCTACGAGGAACTCAAGATAATTTTCACAAAAATCTACAGTGCTATAGCCTTTAAGACGCACTTTAGACCCGAGTTCATAATGTACGGCAGAGAAGAAGACTTGAGGAGAGCTGTCGTCAGAAATCCTGCTCTAGTTGAAGAAGGGCTCAGAGTCGTTGAGATAGAGAGGAAAGTAAGGCCCGGTTTCATCGACTTGCTCTGCGTCGACAAAGAAGGGAAGCTTGTTGTAATAGAGTTTAAGAGAGAAGAAGCAGGTATTAGTGCTGTTAGACAGCTCTATGAGTATGTTAAGGCACTGAGCAGTGAGCTAGGGCGCCCTGTTAGGGGTATCTTGGCGGCACCTAGAATTTCTAGGGACGCTAGATCTCTTTTAACCACTTTAGGTCTCGAATATAGGCGTCTCGATTTGCGTAAGTGCATGAGATACATGACTATTACCGGGCTGGAGAAGTTTATTAGGAAGTGAGATAAGACTATTACATGACACGTCTTCAAGTGGCTTTAGATCTTACTTCTCTCGAAGAGGCTATTCGAGTGGCCCGTCTTTCGGCTGAAGCAGGTGTTCACATTCTAGAGGCGGGGACTCCTTTAATTAAATCAGAGGGTATATGCACAGTAAAAAAGTTGAAAGAGCTATTTCCCGATAAGACTGTGTGTGCTGATATGAAGACTATGGATGCTGGTCGGCTTGAGGCAGAGCTAGCCGTAAGTGCTGGAGCCGATATTGTAACTGTGATGGCTCTCGCCGCTGACGAAACAATAGAAGAGGTTTGTAGTGCTGCTCATAGCGGTGGAGCGAAGGTAATGGTTGATCTAATGAATGTATCTGACATATTGAGAAGAGCAGAGCAGGTACGTGATCTTGGGGCAGACTATTTGTGTCTGCATGTCGGAGTAGATGTACAGAAGAAGAGGGGAATTACTGCGGAGGACTTGGCTAAAGAAGTGAAATCCTTAGTGAAATCTGGGTTTAAAGTAGCTGTAGCAGGGGGTATCAACAAAGAAACTGCCAGAGTATATTCTGAGCTAAATGTAGAGATAATTATCGTTGGTAAAGCTATAGTAGCTTCTCCTGACCCAGCAAAAGCTACTAGAGAAATTCTCCAGGCAATGTACTGCCGTTAAGGACAGTCTGCTATTAGCTGTTTTCTAAGACCTCTCAGAGAGTAGAGTATATAAAAGCCGGCATGTATTGTAGTGAAGACACTTACTCTGTTTGCGGGACATGATTATGAAGATGAGTGATTTGAGTAAGATTATAACTAGTGTTGTTCAAGGAAAGAAGCTAAATCATAGGAGAATGGTAGTTATAACAGGTGATAGTGACGTCAAAATCATATCAGCGTGTGCTAACTTGGTTAAGAGCTATAGTGAGTTTGTGAGAAAGAATCCTCGTATTCTTTATACCTATCAGATATTCTACGAGGATGGAATATATAGGAGAAATCTGTTTAAGAAAGAGCTCGGGTCGCTTTTCGAAGTAGATTACGTTCCCTATCATGAGAGCCAGCAGGTACTTGGAGCTACTTATGACATAGCTGTACTAGATCTTATAAACGATTTGAGGCCAAATGACCTAGGAAGGCTTACCGGGATTATAGCTGGAGGCGGTCTGCTCATCTTACTGACTCCTCGCTTTGAGGAGTGGGATAAGATAATTACGAGGTTTCAGGAGAATCTGCTCACGCCACAGTATGGAGTAGATAAACTACGCCACATTTTTGTTAAACGGTTTATACAGAAGCTCTTTGTTCACAAGGGAATAACTATCTATGACGCTGACCGCGAGAAGTTTCTAAAGGAGCCTGAGATACTCGAAAAACTCCCTGAGCAGGAAAAACGAGAGCTCCTACTTCCTGAAAAAGCTCTTTTCCCCCTTAAGGTATACTCTCTCGCGCTGACTCAAGACCAAGTAGAAGTACTGCATCTCTTGGAACTCCTCTACGAGAGACCTAAAGGCAAGCTCGCGATAGTAATCACTGCTGACCGAGGTAGAGGGAAGTCCTGTGCTCTTGGAATAGGATTGGCTGCGCTGGCACACAAGCTAAGGAGACGTAAGGGTAGGGCTAGGATTCTAGTTACGGCTCCCAGCGAGATGAACGTGCAGTCTCTCTTTGAGTTAGCTCAGAAGACTCTAGAGGTCCTTAAGCACTCTGTTGAAGTAGAGAAGAAAGGAGACCTTAAGGTTGCTCTTAAAGCTAAAGGTATAGACATAGAATACTACAAGCCTCTAGACTGTATAGGCAGGTCAGCTGATATAATTGCAGTAGACGAGGCTGCCGGGCTTCAGGTACCAATGTTGTACAAGATCCACAGAACCTTCAGCAGGGCTGTATTTTCGTCAACTATTCACGGATACGAGGGTGCTGGAAGAGGCTTTTCTGTGAGATTTCTAGGAGCTCTTAGAGAGGATCCTGAGACTACTATTTACGAGTATGAAATGCATGAGCCTATAAGGTATGCTGAGAATGATCCCATCGAGATATGGTCTTTCGACACACTGATGTTAGACGCGGAGCCTGCTAGCCTAGACAAAGATGACCTTGAAGATATTGCTGAAGGACGGATTGAGTACTATAAGCCCGACATATACAAGTTCTTCTTAGAGCAAGAAAATGAAGCTAAGCAGTTCATAGGTATTTACATAATGGCTCATTACAGGAATAACTGCGATGACCTAGGCATGATAATGGATGCTCCTCACCACACTATCAGAGCACTCCGTACTACAAGAGGAAAAATTTTAACAGCGGTAGAGCTGGCAGAGGAAGGTAGTATACCTGATACACTGATACCCGAGCTCATTAAGGGTGGATGGATCGCAGGCAATATAATTCCTGATAGACTCCTTAAGCACTATAAGTTGATCGAATTTGCTAAGCTGACTGGCTGGAGAATAGTGAGAATAGCTACTCACCCCCAAGTGATGAGGAAAGGCCTTGGCTCTAGGGCTCTGAGCGAAATATGTAGAGAGGCTGTTGAACGAGGATACGATTGGGTGGGCGCTGGCTTTGGAGTCAACGAGCCTCTCTTGAGGTTCTGGATCAGAAATCACTTTATACCTGTGCACATAAGCCCTGACAGAAATCCTGTTAGCGGAGAATACACAGTAATAGTGGTCAGACCTCTTACAGAGACCGCTGAAGAACAGATAAGTATAGCGAACAGAGAATTTAGGCTCAAGCTAATTAACTCTTTGTGCGAACCTTATCATGATTTAGAGCCAAAGATAGCTTTAATGCTTATTAAAAGCACTAAAGCACCTGTATTCGAGGACTACAGTCCCGCTTTATCAGATATACAGAAGCATAGAATCAAGACTTATGCTGAAGGCTACATGACCCTCGAGAACTGTATGGACTGTGCTTTCGAGATGGCTAAAACTTACTTCTATAATGTTCCCAAGAATATTCCAGAGTTAGCGGAAGATGAAGAGCTTCTGCTTATTACGAGGATTCTGCAGGCTAAGAGCTGGCGGCTAACTTGCGAAGAACTAGGCTTAGCTCCACCATTTGTTATGACTAAGATCAGAGAGATCATTGGAAAGTTAGTCGAGTACTACCTTTAGTCGTTTTTCCTTAACTGTTCTAGGTGGACCATCCGTTTTTGTCTGAAAAATAACTATCTTTGCTATTCTCAAAGAATCTTCCGCTATAGTGTCTTCAATATTTCTGACGATTAGTATTCGCTGTTTCTCGGCTGTCACAAGCTATAATACTTATTTGAGCACAAAACTCTGTGCCGAGAGAACTCTGAAACTATTTCACCAAGACCTATACTTCTTTTTAGCTCTTATATCTCTAATAATTTTACATAGCTGTTTTAGGAGCGCGTTTTTCTTTAAGCTGTTTTTCTTAACCTTTACTCTACCTCGGCTGCTCCACCAGGCTCTAGGATACTTTTTGTCTTCTTCAATATCATACTCGAGTCCGAGAATTTGAAGCGCCTCGGCTATTTCCTTTGGTGACGGATTCTTTACTGCTAGTGATAAAGGAACTCTTCTACCCTCACTTCTAGATTTTGTAGAATCAAGATACTCGGCCCAAATTATGATATAATCTTTCTGCCTCAAGATAGATACCTAGGTTAAGTTTCTTCCAGTAGAATCGCGTTAAGAACTCCGTCTTGACCCGGTCTTGAGGTAACGAGAGCCTCACCTAACTCTGTGCTTATGATACAGCCCTTTGTTATGATCTGCCTTCTAGCATACTGTCTGTTAGCGGGGTTTTTCACTACCTTCAATATTCTCGCCTTCTGGCATACACCTTTAGATGGAATAAAGACATTCGCGTAGGCTACTTTCTTTAATCGAAGCTTGAAATTGCCTCCTCTAACTCTAATTTTCTTGACTATGTTTTCTTCTCCTAGAGTCGTCAGAGTAGGTGGTCTCCCCATATGGCATTTTCGCTTTACTTTACGGTGAGGTCTCTTCATGCCTCCAGTAGGCTTTCTGAGATCATTTCCCTGATAGATGCCCATGAGTCACACCCCGACTGGCGTACTTTCATACAGTATCTCTTTTAAATATTTTATGCGTAATACTGAGTGCAATCAGTTAATGTCTAGACAGAAAGGAATATTAGAGGCTATTGGAAAATCTTATATATCAAAGAGGGGGTCCGATGAGGAGACTGGGAAAAGTTCTGAAAATCTCTTTGAATAAATATCTTCTTGTAAGGGCTGATTTTGCTCCGAGGGAAGGGGCCTATGTCTATGATAAGCGGATGAGGAAAATAGGCTCCGTGTACGATATTATCGGTCCTGTCTCGAGACCATATGTAGTTGTGGTGCCGCAGATGTCTGACTTTAAGTCACTTCTTTTTTCAGATGTGTATGTCAAACCACATGATTTTTTGAGAAGGAGAAGGCGTAGGTGAAATAATGGTTAGTGAAGAAGTCTGTCTGGATAGGAGAGAGGGAGAAATCATTTGTCCGTACTGTGGGAGCAGAAAAATCGTGAGAGACTATGAGAGAGCTGAGATCACGTGTGCTGTCTGCGGAATGGTTATTGCTGATCATTTGATTGATCAGGGGCCTGAGTGGAGAGCGTTTAATGAGGAACAGAGAGCTAGACGCGCTAGAACTGGGTCTCCTATAAGCATTCTTAAACCTGATAAGGGGCTCACTACGGATATCGATTGGAGGAATAAAGATAGTAGTGGCAGATCTCTTAACTTAAATAGGCGTATTCAGGCTTTGAGGTTTAGGCTCTGGCAACAGAGGATTAGGGCTAAAGATTCTCTTGAAAGAAATCTTCAACAGGCTCTTAATGAGATAAAGAGACTTGGCTCTAACATGAATATTCCCCCTAGCGTTCAGGAAACAGCAGCTATGATCTACAGGAGAGCTCTTGAGAAAGGATACATCAGAGGAAGATCTATAGACAGTATGGCCGCCGCGTGCCTCTACATCGCTGTCAGGATACATGGATTACCCCGTAGTCTCGACGAAATAGCGTCTGAGTCTAGAGCTAATAAAAAGGAGATAGGTAGGAGCTACCGTTTGTTGGTTAAAACAGATATAGTTAAGGTTCCCCCCATAACTATTGAGAATTATATACCTACGCTTATTAGAAGACTGCACTTACCGTCAGAGATAGGGAGAAAAGCTACTGAAATACTTAAGGTCGCAACGATGGCAGGACTTACCAGCGGGAAGGGACCTAAGGGGCTCGCTGCCGCAGCGGTGTACTTGGCTAGCGTCATGTTGAACTGCAAGAAAACACAGAGAGAAATAGCGCAAGCAGCAGGAGTTACCGAAGTCACTATTAGAAATAGGTTTAAAGAGCTTATGGAGAAGCTAGAGTTTGTGCTGAAAGTATAGACTATGAGATCAAAGCTAGACCCTCTAGAGAGAGAAATACTTGAGCATCTGCTTAAGAAGGGAGACAAAGGTATAACGCAAGAGGAGCTACTCCCTCTGCTCAATGTTGATAAGAGAAGTTGTTCTAGAGCACTACTAAGGCTCGAGAAAAAGGGATTTATTGAAAGACGTAGGGCAGTAGTTAAAGGCAAGAAAACTTATGTTATTAAGCCAGTACTACTTGAGAAAAAACTCCTTGAATTATATAATGCTGTTAGACAGATCCCGTGTTTCCGCTGTCCTTACCTCTTCTCCTGCGCCGAAGGTGGAGATCCCTCGCCGGAGAAATGTAGAATTCTACTATCTTTCTTAAAGGGTGTTAGAAGTGAGCTTGCAAAAAATTAGATGTTTTATAGCTGTTGACATAGATGACCCTGTCATAGTAGATAGGATAGTGAGTATTCAGTATAGGCTCTCTGGAACAGGAGTTCGTATGAAGCTCGTTGAGAAAAATAACCTCCATATAACGCTGAGATTTCTGGGAGAGATATCGAGACCCCTCCTCGAAAAGGTCATAGATATAATTAAAACGGTATCTTTTAATAGTTTTCAAATAAAGCTTCAAAACATAGGGTGCTTTCCAACACCATCGAGGCCGAGAGTTATATGGATTGGAGTCACTGAAGGAGAAGAGAAGCTAAGAGAAATTCACAATGAATTAGAAAGTAAGCTTAGGAAACTAGGATTTCCTAAGGAAAAAGAGAGATTTGTAGCCCACTTAACTATAGCTAGAGTAAAAAGCTTTAGTCAAGTGAGTAGACTTATCCAAGTACTAAATGAGTTGCGGGATATCGAAATCGGAGAGTTCACAGTGAACTGTATAAGGGTCAAGAAAAGCACTCTGACACCTAAGGGCCCCATATATTCAACACTATACGAACAAAAAGCTACTAAATAAAAACATATGAGATAAAAAACTACGATAAAGTAACTATGAGTAATACCAAAAACTCATATATTTTTTAACCAATTCGACTAAATCTGAAAATTCTTTATCCTATTTTCCCCAATGACGCAGTTATTAGAGACTAATTCAAATTTTTAACTTAAGTACTAATAAGATTGCTATTTTATCAGCTTGAATAACAGGGATAGTCTTCTCATTAACCATAAGAGTTATCATTATCTTTTTAACTCATATACTCGACACTATATGAGCAAAGAGATAATGAACGAGATCATCGCGTCTGTACTGCACAGGATAAAGCCTTCTCAAGAAGATTATGACGAAATAAATAGTATATGTGAAAAATTCATATCTTCTTTAACTAAAAAGGCTGCTGAAAGAAATATTAAAGGGATAGAAGTAAGAACAGTAGGTTCCATAGCAAAAGACACGTGGCTTAAGGATGACCGAGACATAGACATATTTGTACTTTTCCCTAAGTCCTGCAGCATAGATACTGTAAGGAGACTTGGCTTTGAGTTAGCTAAAGAGACAGCACTAGAGATTGCTGGTAGTTTCTCATCTGAATATGCCGAACATCCTTATGTTTCAGTTAGCTACAGAGGATTTAAGGTAGAAATAGTTCCCTGCTATAAAATAGCGCCTGGAGAAAAGCCGATAACTGCTGTAGATAGAACCCCCTTGCACACAGAATACATCAATAAGAAGTTATCAAGTAGCCAAAAAGATCAAGTTAGAATACTCAAGAAGTTTCTTAAGGGAATAGGAGTCTACGGCGCAGAAATCAGGATCAAAGGCTTTTCAGGCTACTTGACTGAACTATTGATTGCTAACTACGGAACTTTTCTAAATGTTCTCAAGGCAGTTATCTCGTGGAAACCCTACAAAACTATAATCGACGTAGAAGGAAAGCTAAGCGAAGAGCAAAAGAAGAAATATTTGAAAAAATTCTCTTCACCCCTCATCGTCGTAGACCCCGTAGACCCTGAGAGAAACGCTGCTTCTGCCGTCTCGATAGACGCGCTGGCCGAGCTCAGATATGCTGCCCAAATGTTCCTGCTTAAACCATCACTAGACTTCTTTTTCCCGAAGGAATCCGAAGTGAGCCTAGAGGAGATCAGAAAAATAGTGAAAGAAAGAGGAACAGATCTTATCGCATTAGAAACACTTTATCCAAAACTCCCTGAAGACATCTTCTGGGGGGAAGCCTACAAGTCTCTTAAGAGACTATGTAATCTTCTCAGATGCTTCGACTTTAATGTAATAAACTCTGGCGTATGGACAGATGAGAAAAACCGCTTAATCTTTATACTAGAGCTTGAGGCAAGCGTTCTCCCTCCTGTTAAAAAACATAAAGGCCCCCCTGTAGGCTCGATGAATGAGCAAGATTTTCTGTTCAAGCATTTGAACAATCCAAGAGACCTATCACGCCCGTTCTCTGAAAATGGAGTATGGTATGTATTTTTCCGTAGAAAATATACTTCTGCAGAAACCTTACTGAAGGAAAGAGCACTCTCTTGTGGTTTAAGTAAACACATAAGAGGAGCTATGTCTAAGAAAATGAGGATACTGAGTACATCAGACATACTAGATATAGCTGACCATAGTGTCGTCTTCAGACAGTTTTTATATAAGTGGCTTACTAAGCATAGACCATGGATTTATGTTAGTCAAAGTCTCGAAAGAAAATAAACTCCTCTTAGAGGACATATTATGCTATCCTAAATACTTAAGTTCACCTGAAGTATTTGAAAAAAGAGTAAAAGAACTACTAAGCTTAAAGATAGAGTATATTTTTTTGAGCGGAAAAACTCAGGTAGGCAGGCTCAGAGTTCTAGGCAAAGGTTGCACGTCAATTGTAGTCTTAGCCCTCTACAAGAAAAAACTATGTACCTTGAAAATAAGGCGTCTCGACGCTAATAGACCAAGTATGCTAAACGAAGCACGCAATTTAAGGATAGTAAACGCGCTTAATATAGGGCCCCGTCTACTTAAAGAGTCACATGATTTTCTGCTCTTAAAATACATTAACGGTCTTGAGATATTCGAATGGTCTGCTCACTGTACATCAGCTAAAGTATTTAGAAAAGTTCTCAGCTCACTCCTGAAACAATGCTATCTCCTAGACATACATAGCATATACCACGCAGAACTCTCTAACCTAAAGGACCACGTAATAATCGACGCTGAAGCTTCAAGACCAATAATAATCGACTTTGAGACAGTTAGTCTCAATTCTAGAAGAAAGGTTTTGCCAGCTGTAATTCAGAACTTCATTTATCGAAGATGCCTACTAAGAGAAAAATTCATCGATTTAATAGGAGAAGTAGACACTCAACTACTCATGCAAAAACTCAGAAAATACAAAAAGTTTCCTAGAGAAACCTTTAAAGAAATTTACAAAATTATCCTAAATTAACTTCTGCCAATTTTACAGAAATCGAGAGAGCTGAACATTTAGCTGGTATAAGTAGACCGCTCAGAAAGGAATATATTTTTTCTAAGAGATTGTTGCAGGGGACCGCTCAATGGTCAGAGTTAATGGATATTATGTTCCAGACGACTACTATGTATGGAAAAAAGGACATACCTGGGCTAAAATCGAGGAAAACGGTCTAGTGAGAGTAGGTATAACAGATGTAGGGGCTAAGGCTGCGGGAAAGATAATACTTATAAAGATTAAACCAAAAGGCTCTAAGGTAGTTCAAGGAAAGCCTCTGGCTATGGCTGAGAGCGCCAAGTGGGTAGGTAAAGTAGAGTCTCCAGTCTCGGGCACAATAGAGGAAGTGAACGAAAATGTAGTTAGAAACCCCTCATTATTGTCAACTGACCCTTACGGTGACGGCTGGATTGCCTTAATAAGGCCATCTAACTTATCTGAGGATTTAAAGAAGCTTGTTAAAGGCTCTGATATAGCTGGGTGGTATAAGGAAGAAATCAAGAGACTATTAGGGTGAATTCTGTGAGAGAGCGTTACGTGTGCTTAGACTGCAAGAAACGAAAAAGAGGAGGATACTTCAGTTTAAGAGAGGCGGCAGATGAAGTAAAATGCCCATATTGTGGAAGTACAAGAGTAAAGAAACTTAGCTGAAAGTTTAAATAATAGTTAATAGTCTTAAGGGAGAAACGAGGTGGCTACAATGGGGCGCACTAAAATAGTAGGACCAGCTGGAAGATTCGGCGCTAGATATGGTGCGACACTTAGAAAAAGAGTAGCACTCATAGAGAGAAAGATGAAAAGTAAGCATAGATGCCCCTTCTGCTACTCACTCGTAAAAATGAAAAGACTGAGTATAGGAGTATGGCAGTGCCCTAAGTGTGAAAAAATATTCGCGGGCGGAGCCTGGGTCCCTAAAACAGTTGTAGGAAAAACTCTTGCACCAGAGGAAGAAAAACTAGCTAAAGGTAGGATTGTCCCTGGAACAAGACCTAAAGAAGAATAAATGGGCATACTCATCACAAGCAGTAGGAGACCTAATCCTAGGCTACGCACTTTTTGCAAAGACTTAGCAAGAGTGCTACCTGATGCTATAAAAGTTAATAGAGGCAAAATGAGTATTGAAGAGGTAGCGCTCAAAGCGTATCAACTGAAGATAGACCATGTAGTGATAGTAGGTAAGGGTCGAGGAGGTAATCCTGGAAGACTAATATTCATTAAGGTCTACGAAGATAGATATGAAGTATTACCTCTCATAATAGGTATTCACGGAGTCACGCTTATACGCGAAATACCCGAAGCAAGTATACCTACCACTGTAAAAACAGCAGTCATAGCCATAAAAAGCGAGTGCCTTAAAGTAGGTGAAAGTCTCTCAGATAGCTTAGGGCTACCCTTCATTGAAGTAAGCAGGCTTCAAGACACTCAAGGTCTATCTGACATAATTCTCTGGATAGACAGCTTAAAGCAAGGCTACGTATTTAAGTTCATTAACGGTTTATCTCTAAAGCTAAGCGGCCCTATAATTCGCGTAAACAAGGTGGTCTATAAATGCCCTCTCACACTGCAGTAATTCGCATAGCCTTTCAGGATAGAAAGCTAGCCTCAACTCTATATAAAGCAATAGCTCCTGACGCCGAAGAAAGAGAAGTAACACCTAAAGGCACTGTTCATGTAAGTCTAGCAGAAGATACTCTAGTGATTTTAATTAAGGCTAAAGACCTCGCAGGTCTAAGAGCAATGATTAACAGCTATCTCAGAAACCTCATGGCCGCAAAAAAGAGCCTAGATTCTCTTCTTTCGCCTCAGGGTTAAGGAATTCCTGGTGTCTGAGACTACATCGAGCTCTCCTTTAGACTTAGAGCTAGTCGTGAGAGCGAGAGTTTTTTAAGAAGCTAGTTTACTAATTTTCCGTATGAGTGAAGGAATACCTCCAGGTTTGCAGGCGCAGATGGCTAGACTTCAACAACTTCAAGAAGAGCTTCAGCGAGTCCTACTTAGAAAAGAACAGTGGAGGATCCTTATACTTGAAATAGATCGAGCTCTAAAAGAGCTAGAAAAAGTATCCGAGGACACCCCTGTCTACAAGATCTCAGGACCCCTTATGATTAAATGGAGTAAGGAGGAAGCTGTTAAGGAATTGAAAGAAAGAAGAGAGGATGCCGAACTTCACGTAAAGACTTTAGACCGTCAAGAAAGTCTAATAAGAAAGCAGATAGAAGATCTGAGAAAAAGAATTTCAAGTCAGCTAACTTCGCTTAAACAAGGATCTGCATGAAACTTTCAGAAGAATTCAGAGAAAAACTCCTTAACAAAGTTGCAGACACTGTATATAGGTTCATATATTCGAAGGTAAAACACCCCGAAGATATTTTAGATATAATCATTGAAGTTGATTTTTCGGAAGATAGTGAATTCACAATTGATGTTTATGTAGACGTAAATCCCTTCTCTAAAATAGACCCTAAAGAATTAGCTGAAGCTGCAGCAGAAGAGGGGCTGAAGGTCGCAGAACATGAACTCCTCAAGTATAAAAAGTCTGAAGTCGCTACTAGACAATAAGAGAGTACTTATTACTTGTCATAGAAACGCCGACTTAGATGCTGCTGCTAGTGTAGTAGGTTTTTCATCAATGTTGGACAGGGCTCCTTCCGAGACAATAATAGTTTTTCCTGAAGGACTAAGCAGACTCTCTAAGAAGTTTTTGTCATGTCTAGACATTGATGTAGATTATCTGTGCGATGCCACTAATGTAGGAGACATAGATTATTTAGTGCTGCTTGACACAAACTCTCTTTCACAACTTTCAGAAAAGCTCGTAGAAATAGCGAGAAAAACAAAAATAGTAATTATAGATCATCATCTATGGCGCAGAAAATACCCTGAAAACACTGTCATAGCTATAGTTGATAAAACTTATCTTTCAACGTCAAGCATAGTGTATGATTTAGCGAAGAAAGAAGGACATAAGTTTAACAAAAATATTCTCACACTCCTTCTAGGAGGAATACTATATGATACAAAGAGGCTCTCTTTACTAAACTCTAAAGTGCTACGACTCGTGGCCAATATATTAGACGAGGGCGGCGACTATGCCACCGCTTCTAGGTTACTAAGGCATGAAATGGATATATCAGAAAAAATAGCTCGCTTTAAGGCGTCCCAAAGAGTAAAAGTGTATAGAATTGGAGACTTACTTATAGCAGCGACCAGAGTCGATGCATTCGAAGCTTCAGTAGCCCGATTGTTCTTAGAAATGGGTGCAGATGTAGCAGTAGTAGTCAGTCAACAAAAGAGAGGCAAGGTCCGAGTAATCGCGAGAAGTTCTCCCGAGTTCTTTAAGAGAACAAAAATCAGTTTAGGCTCACACATAATGCCAGTAATCGGTGAGATAATCCAGGGAGAAGGAGGAGGACACGATACAGCAGGAGGCGCTCAGGGGGTATATGACGCAGATAGGCTAGTAGAACTTGTCGTCAAAATAATCGTGGAAAAAATCGTGGGACAGCAGATAGATCTGAAAATTATCGAAGTCAAGTAATCAAAGCTCTTATAAACACTTGCACTCTATTTTTAACATGGACATGGACTACAAGAAATTCAAGAAACTCTTCCCTCATCTAGCAGAGGAGATATCAAGAAAAGAAATGTGTATTTCCATCAGCGGCGTCAGATGGCACGAGGAAGAAGAGGAAGACGAGCTCCGAAATCCAGGAGTGATCTCTTTCATCAGAAGATGCCGAACAGAGAAAGAAGCACTAGAAGTTATCGAGTGGATGGAGAAAAGAGGAGAAATTTCAAAAGAGTACGCAGACGACCTTAGGAAACAGCTCAAGACTAGGGGCTTAAGGTCTTTCGGACCTTTCAAGGAAGACGGATACTATTTCAAAAAATACTACTTCAAGCAGCGGAGGAGGCTTGAGTAGCCTTTAAGGGAGGAGCCTTTAAAGGTATCTCGAAGGTAGGTGTCAGAACCTTTATCTTCCTCACTTCACATTTGCGGAGAGGATATATCTTCTTAGCTCTGTTGAATATCTCCGCTGAGATTTTTCCGAGCACGGCCTCCTGAATAAAAGCGTCGAAGTCTAGTTTGGAGGCAAACTCCTCTACGACCTCTTTCATCATCTTCCTTATAGCCTTCTTTTGCGAAGTCTTGGCTCTATGAAGAGTGATGGCCATAACCATTACTCTCAAGTGGACTCCGTCCTTTGTATATACGTCGAATATTCCATCTACTTTAGAGGATCCTCTTCTAACAAGACTCCTTATGTAGTCTCTTGTTAATTCAAAGCCTTTGAACTGGGTATGAGCTCTGTCGCCATCAACTTTTACGATTTGAAACTTTAGCTTGTAAGGTAGTTGAGTGATATCCTTAGTCAGGTCAAAGAGACTTACTTCAATAGTTCTTCTGAGAAGGTGTTTATCAGTTAAAGCAGGTACTAAGCCCAGTTCAGCGTAACCGAAGGCGCTTGACGCATATACGGTATACCATTTCTTCATACTCCACTTATCTCGTCGTCTTCTCTCAGACAAGGTTTCACCTCTACGCCTTCTAGAGACTTCTATTACTGCTATTTAAATTTGTCTTTATAGCATCTAACGATCGATAAGCCGCGGCAATACATCTGAGAATATCATTTACGGTCTGCTTGGCTCTGTCGATTCTTCCTTCGCTGTCGATGATTAGTATATGTAGCTCATTACCAAGAGCACTAGACTGCACTCTCAAAAAGGGGGAGCTCTGCTCATTGTCAGGTGTGAGAGAGGCATTAATACTTTGAGCAGTATTTTTGCTTTTGAAGGATAAGATTATCAATATTACTACCTGCCCGTGTTTTTTCATGGCAACTCCCTCTCCAAGGTTCTTAAAAACCAGTTGATTTTCTCCTCGGGTATTGTTGCTCCAGCTGCCTTTTCATGTCCTCCAGCCTCGCAACCAGTTATTTTAGCTATTTTAGATACAAGGTCTCCTAGAGAGAATTTGGGTATGTCTTTTAGTAATCTGAAGGAAACTTTAACGTGGTTAGGCTTGGAGGAAGAGGCTATGAGAGCTAATAGTGTGTATTTTCCTTTAAACATGGGCTTCGATGAAAGTATGGATGAGATAGCTCCGCTTATCCTCTCGTCTATTAGACTAAAGCAGTCTACTACTATTGTTTTATTCAAGTAGTTAATTGGCACTTTCTCTTCACTAATTGTTTTTAGGGTTTCACTCAATATTCTTCTGTATTTATTTAGAATATTTAGTACTTCATTATAGTAGCTTAGCTTGTTTAGGCAAATTAGTATGCCTATCCATTCTTCTCTTAGTCTCCCACATGCGTTAAGAAGAGAAGCGAATTCTCTTGCATCATAGAGCTCTGGATATTTCTCATATGCGTTGATAAAGTATGAGTAACCTAGGATTTTCTCAGCTTCTTGAGGAGGCACTCCTTCACAAATCATGTGCTTAACTAGCTCTACTACAAGTGTCTTTACCTCATCTTCACTTAAGTCTTTGAGGTATCGAGGCTTTCCTTCATGGTCAAATGGCTCTATCGAAATTCTTTTGAGGAAGTCTATACAGGCTCTTTCGTCTCCGGTGAGCCCTGGTATATACGGCTCTATCGTGTACTCTAGACATTTATGAAGAGGTCGTCTTCTTATTCCAAAAAGCCTAATGTTTATTTCACGTGAGATAATCTTTCTCTCCAATGCGTCCTTTAGGATTAGCTTATTTAAGCCTAAGAAATCACACTTCTCTCCTTGGTCCTGCCTATCGCCTAATGCTCCAATAACTGCTAGGTGTACACTTTTCTCACCGACGTCTTTATCCAGCTCTTTAGCTAGAAGATAAGTTATTCCTGCTGTGCTGACTTGGGTAGACCCGTTAATACCATAATTCCATGGATTTACTTCATGTATTTTTTCACTGCTAACAGATTCTGCTGAAGGTATGTGATGATCTAAGATAACTATATTAAGCTTAAGGTTTACTGC
Source organism: Thermoprotei archaeon (assembly GCA_003650815.1). Classification (GTDB taxonomy): domain Archaea; phylum Thermoproteota; class Thermoprotei; order Thermofilales; family B15-G2; genus B15-G2. The sequence goes on from QMSB01000002.1 coordinate 21,963, forward strand.
CATTTCTTCAAGTAATTTTCTATGCCTACTTCCCATGTCGCATAAAATGAGACACTTATATTCTGGGTATTTTTCAATTAATAGTCTCAAGTCTTCTGCTGAGGGCTGTTCTATGATTTTTATGTGAAAACTTGTCTTTCTTTTAATTAAAATGTTAGCAATAATCGCAGCTGATGAAAGTCCGTCGGCGTCATAGTGAGAAATTATTAGAAAGGGACCCTCTGAAACTAACTTCTCTAAATAACTGGCTACTCTCTTCAGCTGACTATTAAAAGCTTTCGCATTGTTGAGCGACATTAGCCAAATATACTTATTCTCTCTACCTTATATTCCCAGTGAGGTGGTAACACTCCTTCCCTTTTATAGTATTTAACTAATCTTGCTATCTTAGCTTCTACTAACTGTAGGCCTCTTCTAGAATGATAATCCTTTGGATGCTCTTCTAGATGTTTTCTAATTCTTATGGCTCTTTTAATTAAGTTAGCTAAGTCTTCTGGAATTGATGGCGCTAATCCATGTTCTTTAAGTATTTGACATATTTTCTTTCCTGTTACCTGCTTTACTAGTGGTATTCCATACTGATCTCTCAGTATTATTCCTATCATGGACGGAGGATATCCTTTTCTAGCTAATGTTATGACTAAGTTTTCTACTTCCTCAGGCGTATACTTGACCCAAGGTGGTGTAGTTCTTCTAGCTGGCCTCGTTGAGTGAGACTTACCCTTCTTCTTCCGCTTATTCACAGAACTATCGAAGACCGGAGGTAAATATATTTTTTTATATATAAGGAAGAGACCTTTGACTACAGATGTTTAGATATATACCTAACTGAAATTTTATTAATTTCAGGAATAATATCTTATTACATTGTTTATTTTAGGTAGTTATCTGCCCTCTCTTTCTCTTAATTCTTCGCTCACTTACATACCGTCCTCGCATTCTTATGTCCTTTACATTGCTGAGTATCTTCTCCGTCTTATTTTTTCCTCTAGCTTTCTCATAACCTCTGATAAAGTGCTTGAAAACATCCTCCGCTATAGAGAAGTGTGTACTCTCTAAAGAGCGTAAGAACAGGTGTAGATCTACGCTCTGGTCTTCGTAGTCTCTAGAAAATGCTCCTAGCCCAAAGTCAATAAGCACTGGTTTTGCGTTACACACCATTATATTAGATGTTGTGAGATCCCCGTGAACGATTCCGGCCTCATGTAGACAACCTGCAAAATAGCCTGCTTCCTCGAGTATGTTCGCTAAGTTATTTACCTTTTTCTTTTCAAGCACTTTTTTCAGCAATTCTCCTTCGAGAAATTCTATTACAATGGTTGTTTTCGCTAAGTCGATGGCATAGACTGCTGGTGCTGGAACTCCGCTTTTGATACTGTAGTGAAGAAGCTTTGCTTCTAGTAATGTCCTGCGTCTTCTCAGAAACTCGTCGAGTTCTCTGCATCGGTATGGTTTAGGTATTCTTACTTTCTTTACTGCAGGATGTCCTAGAAACGTTGTCTTTACTATTAGGGCTTCAGCTCCCCAGCTCAGAACTTCTTCAGTCTTGCTTAAACCATGGTATATCGACTTCATCTAGACGCCACCTAGGTCTAATATAGCTTTTTTCGACTGGTATAGTTATGCCATGAGAGTAGCATAAGTAGCCTGTGTAAGCTATCATGCCACCGTTATCACCTGCATATTCTGCTGGAACAGTCATGAAGTTCACTGAATGGAGTTTACACATGATTTCTAGTTTCTTTTGTAGGACCTTACTTCTAGCTACTCCTCCGGTTAGGACTACAGAGTTCTTCCTTGTATGAGCAAGAGCTCTTTCAGTTACTTCAATTAACATTCCGTAAGCTGTCTCTATGAAACTATAGCATAGGTCTTCTAAGGAATAGTTAGTATCCGAAGACGCGATCTCCAGTGCCTTAGTTAAAAGCCCTGAAAGAGATAAGTCTTGACCCTTTACGATATAAGGCAGCTCAATAAATTTCTTAGCCTTTTTGGCTTTCTCCTCTAAGTGAGGAGGACCTGGTAGCCCTAGACCTATTTCTCTCGCAAACACATCTAAACAGTTTCCTAGCGCTATGTCCAATGTTTCTCCAAATACTCTGTAGCGTCCGTCGCTGTATGCAGCTATGATAGTGTTTCCCCCAGAAACATAAACTACTAATGGATCACTTACTTTTAAGAGATAGCGTGCTATTTCTATGTGAGCTACGCAGTGATTCACCGGAACAAGAGGCTTGCTGTAGTGTGCAGCTAATGCTCTAGCAACACTACATCCTACTCTCAGGCAAGGACCTAGACCTGGACCGAAAGACGCGGCTACTGCTGTAATATCTTCCATCTTAACATTTGCTATAGACAAAGCTTTTGACAAAACTTTGTGAGCTACGGACGCATGATGTTCTGCTGCTTCGCGGGGATGAATTCCTCCTTCTAGAGGTACGTAAGCGTCGTTGACGTTTGCTAGAATCCCCTTGAGACTAGAAAATATTCCTACACCGAAAGTGTGGGCTGTAGTCTCAATACCTAAGATTATTATCTCGTTTAAGCTCATGAGACAGCTACTTAAATACACTGAAGACTATTTGCCTTTCTTTGCAACGAAAATCGTGTAGCCGCATCTTCCACAGTGATGTCTTTCAACTGGCTGTAGATGGTGAGCCATTATAGACCCGCAGCGCGGACACTTCTTGTTCTTGAGCCTTATATATCCTTTCTCATAATCATATTCGTATAGCTTATGGACATGCGCCATATACTCAACCTCAACTCTTACGTTTTAGCTCCTCTAATTTCTTTTTCCTCTCCTCGGGCGGAAGATTTTTTAAGATTATATGTAGCGGCTCTACTTTCTGTGCTCGCTCAGGAGTCCTGTAGATATGAACCTCGGCTCTACTTCTTCCTACACCGAATTCCGTGATTATTTTCCGAATATAAATAGTGTTTAAGTCTACTTTGAGCTGCTTGGACAGGTACTGTCTCACGTCGTATACTTTAGGTGTACTCTTTGCAAAGTGATGGATTGTCATTTCTAGTTCTCTCCTTTCGAGTAGAGGATTTACTCTCTCTCTAACTATTTCTATCTCAAAGCCGTATTCATTCTTCTCTGCCGCTTGACCGCCCTCCATAATCTTCTCCTCATTAGAAATTTGTGAATATATATTAAGCTTACTACTTAAGTACAGGCCTTACCGCACTCTTAAAGCGTATCTTCCAGGCTTTTCTATTCCTAGCTTACTTGCGACAAGAGATTTCTCTGGATCGGTAACTATTATCATGCCGCTCCACTCTGTGGAAAATTCTCTCGATCCGCAAATAGGACAAGTCTCGGTCTTTATATCGACGAGAGCTTTACAGTTCTTACAGGCTTTCCACGAAGAAAGTCTTCTAGGCACTTAACATCACCTGGTTTTAGCTTTTTTCTTGAGCTGAGTTTCTTCTTCTATCCATTCTATTTTACCTAAAGCTGGCTGTCTCATAGTCATATGTACTCGAAAAGTCTTTAATTCTCCGGTACCGTAGCTCACTGAAGTTATTCTAGCTCTTATAATATCTCCCTTCTTTACTATCCTTTGCTTCTTTTTGCCGATTAGCGCTTGCTGAGCTCTATCGTAAGTGAATTCTTCTTCTTCCTCTATTTGCGAGACATGAATAAAACCATCAATGGGACCTAATCTTACAAATATGCCATATTTCTCGACGGTCTCTATGTCCCCTTCGACAACTTCGTTTTGAAGTGGAGTGAAGACTAGGGCATCGAAAAATACTTTATGGTAGAGAGCTCCGTCGCCCGGAATAATTTTACCTACATCAGAAACTTTGACGTTAACTACAGCTATTACTATCCCTAGATTAGGTATTGTTCTGCCCTCGTAGTTCTCTTTGACCAATTCTAGTGCTGCCTCCTCTATAGGTTTCTTGAAATAACTGGGTGGAATACGCAATACATCTTCTATCGAGACTATTTGATACACGCCAGAAAAATATATTAATGCTATATATTTTTAGCCGTTTACTCACTGCTTACAGAAACACCTTACTAAAGCCTTAGTCACTGTAAGCAAACTCTATTTTTCTTTTCTTAATATTAATGAATATGACAGGTATTTTTTCAGAGACGAGTATTCTCGCGAGATACTTATCGTTTGTAGCTACAATACATCTATGTTTCTTAGCATACTCGATGATTTTCATGTCCACTGGCTCGTATTTGCTGTTATAATTTTCTATTCTACAGTGAGTTTCTATAAACTTTTCTATAAGCTTGAATACCTTTCTTATCTTACTCTTATTCTTTTTTGAAATATTTTCTAGTTCTTCTATGCTGTCCCTTAAGATCACTAGCTCGTAGTTCTTTCCATATTCTCTTCTTAGCCAGTAATTGATATCAATTTTATTAGTTATTGCCGTTATTAGAAAACTTAGGTCTATTAGGATTATTTTCTTATCCATAAGCGAGTATATACAAATTAACACCTTGAGTATAACCAGTTAAGCAGTACTTTATTAGTTTAACGACCTATTTTTAAACAATTAATGACAAAATATTTCTACTGGCTGGAGCACTTACTACCGATGCGACGAAGAGTAATTATTATGGGCGCTGGCGGCCGCGATTTTCATAATTTCAACGTCTTCTTCAGAGATAATGAAAACTACGAGGTTATAGCGTTTACAGCCGCCCAAATACCGAATATAGCTGGAAGAATATATCCACCTGAGCTTGCCGGGAGACTTTATCCTAATGGAATACCTATTTTTCCTGAGGAAAAACTTCCAGAGCTCATAGAGAAGTACCAAGTAGACGAGGTAGTTTTGGCATACAGCGACTTGCTCTTCGACGACGTAATGAACAAAGCTTCTCTCATACTGTCGAAAGGTGCTACCTTCAAGATTCTCGGGCCCAAAGACACTATGTTGAAGTCTGAAAAACCTGTAATAGCGGTCTGTGCAGTGAGAACAGGTGCTGGAAAAAGCACTACTACTAGATATGTTGTGAGAGTACTCAGAAAAAGAGGTCTCATAGTAGGAGTAGTAAGACACCCAATGCCCTACGGAGATCTCAGCAAACAGATAGTGCAGAAGTTTACATGCTACGAAGACTTAGATAGATACGAGTGCACTATAGAGGAGAGAGAGGAGTATGAGCCTCTTATAAGTATGGGTGTTCCTGTTTACGCTGGTGTAGACTACGAGAAAATATTAAAGCTAGTTGAGAAAGAAAACGATATAATAATATGGGATGGCGGAAACAACGACTTTCCGTTTTTTAAACCTGATTTAATGATAACGGTCGCTGATCCCACTAGACCAGGGCATGAAGTCTACTCTTATCCAGGACAAGTGAACGTTAGGTTAGCAGACATAATTCTCATAAACAAGGTTAACATTGCCTCAGAAGAGAATGTAGAGAAAGTAGTTTATAATGTAAGAAAACTTAATCCAAAAGCCATTATCCTTAAAGCATCTTCTGTTATTAAGGTCGATAATCCTGGGCTCATTGAGGGAAAAAGGGTTTTAATTATAGAAGATGGCCCATCTGTAACACACGGACACTTAGGCTATGGTGCAGGCTACAGAGCGGCTTTAAAGTATGGAGCAAGCGAGATAGTTGATCCGAGACCATATGCTGTGGGTTCTATAAAGACTGCTTACAGCCAGTATCCTCATCTAAGCAAAGTTCTTCCAGCCTTGGGCTACGGCTATAATCAAATCAAGGAATTAGAGGAGGTAGTGAATAAAATAGACTGTGATGTAATTGTGCTTGGAACACCCACTGACCTGCGAAGAATTATCAGGATAAACAAGCCCGTGGTGAGAGTATACTATGAACTAGAGTTTTCAGAAAAACCGGATTTAGAGGATCTCATAGTAGAAAAACTAAAGTCACTGAATGTTCTCTAGTTGCCTTTTAATAGACTCAGCGATATCTTGACTTATTTTGCGTCCTAGCTCTGCGCAGTACATTATTTCATCTAAGGTAAATACTCCACGTCCTCCTTTTTGTATCGCACAAATTTGACCTTCTTCGTTGAATGATAGTGTAAGTCGGGCGTCCATTATTAACTCTTCTTCATAACAAGGGTCTACGACTATCTTATCTCCTATTTTAGCGAAAGTTACGGGTATAGCTTGGTGCTGCACTGGGAGAGGTTCTTTCTCTTCTAGTATCTTGATGCTCTCGTTTTCAGTAGAAACCTTAGAGATCTTTGCGCAAAGGAGTGCACAATATGCGGCAAGACCAGACGCGTCCATAAGGTTTCCATCATGGTTTAGCGCGTAGATATCTATGTAGAGCGCCCACACTCTTCTTCCTTGAATTATACACAATTTCCTGAGATCTACTGCTTTCGTGCTTCTAAGTCCCCTGTCAACGACTCTCGCTATCTCAATATCATCCTCGCCGGGGGGTCCTGGCTCAAAAGTAGGTGATGCTAAAGGTATCAGTTCTGTGTTCACTATTAGTACTCCCTCGTCTGGAGTGTCTGAAAATGGCATCCCTAAGACACACTTTACTCCGGCTATAACCATAGTATTCCCTATATTTACTATAGCCGAACCCTCAGCTTTCTCTATGACGTTAAACTTTACGGAAATTTCCCTGTACTCATCTAGTTTCCGCCCATCAATTCTAGTGCCTTTCTCTAATAATGCTTCTATTGTTCTCTTCTTAATTACAGGAATTATCTCCTCTGACTTAGCCAAGCTCCTCACCACTTTCTAGATACTTAGATTTAAGAGCCTCTTTCTGCAACTTATATATTTGCATTATTCCGTTTTTAGCAAGCTTTAATGCTTCTTTCAATTCATCAAGCGTTATAAGGCCGTCTGCCTGTAATAATGTTATTTGGTCTAGTCCTGGCATCATTGCCACAGGAATATCGGCCTCTCCGTACTGATCTTCTAAGTGGTTTAGATCTAAAGCTATTTTCCCCTCTATTTTACCTACGGCAACTGCTGCCACTAAGTCTCTCATAGGTATTCCGGCGTCCGCAAGCGCTACGGCAGCCGCTGTTATCGACGCACATCTAGTTCCACCATCCGCCTGTAGGACCTCTATGAAAACATCAATAGAGGTTCTAGGAAACATTTCTAAGAAAAGTGCAGGCTCTAACGCCTGTCGAATAACTTTTGATAACTCTACTTCTCTTCTTGATGGAGCGGGACTTTTTCTTTCAGGCACAGAGAAAGGCGCCATATGATATCTACATCTCAGTACCGCTCTATCAGGAAGAGCCTGATGTCTCGGATGAAGTTCTCTTGGACCATACACAGCTACCATGATCTTGTTTTTCCCCTGCTCAATATAGGCTGATCCGTCAGCATTTTTTAGAACACCTACTTCTATCTTTATTGGCCTCAGTTGATCCAGTTTTCGGCCATCTATTCTAAGTCCTTCTTCATTTAAGAGACAGATTTTCCCCTTCATCAGATAACACCTTCCTTTTTTGCTTTAATAATCATACTCTTAATTCTGTCGGTCAATCCCGAGATATGTGCTTCTCTCTCTATTATTTTTATCAGCCGGACAGCAAATAGTTCTCTAGCCTTATTCCTACTTGTCACGAGTATTCTTCCATTCTGTCCAACTATTATTTCACAGCCTAACTCTTTTTCTAACATAGAGATCATGGATCCTTTCTTACCAATAACTCTTGGAACTTTAACTGGAGATATCTCTACTAGAGATCCTTTTTCTACTTTTCCGAGCCTTGACTCTTTTATTGTGAGCTGAGGGTCTCTTGTGAGGTCAAAGGCCGTAACCTTTGCGACTATTATGTCACCTATGTCGAGAAACTTTCTGAGCTGTATCTTTGTTATATCTACAGGTTTAGATAAAGCATCAGACACTTGTAGGTATCCTGTATAAGGAGAATTTATGTCTACTAGCCAGCTAGCTATACCCACGTCTATTATTTTCCCTATAACTATGTCATTTACTCTAGGAATATAGCATCCTTTTAGAGGTATTACTGATATCACTCTTCCGTCCTTTATTTCAGCTAAGCCGAGTACGCTGGAGTATATTCTATTCTCTATGGCGTATACATTACTTCCTAGTGAATAGTTTCCTTCAGCTAGAAGATCTCCTGGAGCAACTATTTGCCGCTGAGTAAAAAATACTGGCATGAACTCACCTGCCTCCTGAACGGCTAACTATTTTTACTTCTCCAGATCCTCTTGTGAGAGAAGCTACTTTATCTATGAGCGTTGACTGAAGACCTGCCGGTATCTCTATTTCTGCTATCCACGATCCGTCACTTTGATACTCGCTTCTAATCAGCTTGCCTAGTCGCATCACATAGCCTTGAACTTTTCCTATGTACTGCGGCGGTATTTTCAGCCCCACGATAACTTTCTCCATCTTTAAAGGCAGTACTTTTCTGAGCTCTTTTAAAACATCTGTTACTTGTACTTCCACAGGCTTAAATGGATCAATACCTACTCTTACCTGCTGAAGAGCTAGTTCTATTCTTTTGGGAGGAATAGGCAATCCTGTACGTGCATCGACACAGTTCCTCGCAATATACTCTATTATTTGTCTTCTTTTAGCTTCTATTAGCTCTCTTCGCTGCTCTGCTGTTAGCTGAAGTTCTCCTTCTTTCAGTATTCTCTCAGCTACTTTATAAAAATCCAATGTACCAAAGACTTTTCTTATATTCTCTTCAGAAGCTTTGAATCCCTTTCTCGCGTCAGAATAGATAATTTCGCCTTCTACAATCTCTCGTATATTAAGCTTCTTTCCACTTCGGTATTGCCAGGCTTTTTCTGCATCAACTATTATTTCGAATCTTAATTTACCTTTAGTTAAACGAGCTATAACCTTTTGCCTCTTATCGCTCATGGTAAATCTCCCTCATTTTACTCAAATATTTCTTCAGCTCACTAATAGGTATTTTTCTAAACTTTTTAGTCTTAACATCAACATATCCGGCTTCAATTATCTCTATTTTTGCCCCACCCTCAATAGTTTTATCAAGCACATAAAGTGATAGAAGAACTGCTTCTTCTAGAGACATATCCTCCTTGTACATCTTCTCTAGCAGACCGAGAGCAGTTTCTCCTCCCGAGCCTATGGCATGCGCATAAAGACTCAGATAAGAGCCTTGTGGATCTGTCTGCATCAGCTTAGGACCTGTCTCATCTACTCCAGCTATGAGAAAAGCTACTCCAAAGGGTCTTACTCCTCCATGCTGTGTAAAAGCCTGCTTTATATCACATATTCTCTTAGCTAGTACTTCTACAGGTATGGGCTCTCCGTAGATCAATCTATGTATTTGAGCATATATTCTGGCTTTGTCTATCAATACTCTTGCATCAGACGCCAGTCCAGCAAAAGTCAAGCCTATGTGTCCATCTATTTTTTGAATTTTTTCGAATGGCTCAGCTAGTGGATACTGTTTTTTATTTTCGACCGCCAAAACGACGCCTTCTTTACATTTGATGCCAATAGAAGTGTATCCTCTACGAACAGCTTCAAACGCATACTCTACTTGATAGAGCCTACCATCTGGGGAAAATATGGTTATTGCTCTATCATAGCCCATTGATGGAGCTGTCATCATTGCTTCTCACCGTCATTTTTTCTACACTCCTTGCTATAAAAAGATTATTGTAAGGCTATATTACATACATTAAATATGCGTTACAAAACTAATTACATTATATTAAAATACTTACATGTCTATAAGCTAATTATAGAGCAAAATTATATTAATCCTATATTCTTTAAGTATTCTCTAGCCTTATTTAGCTTTTTAACTCCCGATGGGAGCTGGATCTTCACTTTAATGATGTCGTCAGAAAATGGTGCTAGTGCTACCTCGCCTTTATAAGCTTTTTGCTTATCTAGCCGTAAGTAAAGGTTTCCTGAGGAATCTAACCGTAATTTTAGGGTCTCTTTTATTAATTCTTTATCAAAGTCGCTTAGTCTTTCTGAAATACATTTTACTACCTCATCTACTTGCTTGGGAGTCGATAACTCAGCTTTTACAACTACTATAGGATTTCCAAAATATCCTCTTAAATTCTCGGTTGATATTTTTACAGAACTCCTTAAGTGAGAAGGTATTAAGTTTAATACTGCTTGTTTTACTTTCCTTAGATCTTCGGTTGCGTGGCAAAATGCTTCTATCGATATTTTACTGCATGAATTACTCTCCATGGCTCTTCATTTTCTCTAAAATTCTCTTAACAGTCTCTTTATACTTCTTTTTCTTAGTATATCCGAGTAACCAGTTGTAGTGAGGATCATTTTTGATTACTGGATGGTGGAGATCGACTAGAATAACTTCATACCATTTGTATTCACCGTCTTCTCCTACCCAATACGAACCTAAGACCTCCATGTTAGGGTACTTTCTCGCAGCTTTTTCTTCAGCAATTAATTGGAGACTCTTCTTGGGCGTGTGCCCGTAAATACCCATTCTCTTAGGTCTTCTACCAGACCGTGGTCTTGGCTTATTCATAGTACCCTTTCTTACTTGGACTCTGACTACAATGATTCCTTGCTTCGCCTTATATCCAAGCGCTCGTGCTCTATTTAGCCTAGTTGGCTTAGGAATTCGTGTTACAGTAGGCTCTCTTCTCCATTTAATGAGTCTTTCTTTGAGTACATCTCTCAGGAGCCCCTTGTATGGTTTTTTCCACATCTTAGCAAGATACTTATACAGTGACATTGCTATCTCCTCACTCATAAATATTAGCGCTATATTAGTTTTCTGCTCATAAAGCTTATTTAGCTATTGTTTGCAGAACTAATGTGAGTATTTCAGTCTACTACCGAGGTTTCTGAGAGTAGTATTATAGGCTTTTAAGAACTAAAAGTTAAGTATTCTAAAAATTTGTGAAGTTTACTATAGGTTCGGGTCTTATTTTGTTCACTGGTATAGAAGTTTATAAGTATTCATATAGGCTCTCTTTAACAGCTATCACTATATCTCCTCAACTGTCACTTCAGACCTAAGCGCCCTATCCTCTACCTCACACTCCTTAAGCTTTAATTAATTCTATTATCTTATTAGCTATAATAACTCCAGCTTTTCTTTGAGCTTCTCTAGTCATTGATCCTATATGTGGTGTGGCGATGACTCTGGGGTGGTTAATTAGTTTAATTTCCCACTCCTCCGTTGGAGGCTCCTTAGTGAAGACGTCTAGTGCTGCGCCAGCAACAATGCCGCGTTCTAGGGCTAAAAGCAGAGCTTTTCCGTCAATTACTTCTGCCCTCGAAGTGTTTATCAAGTACACTCCCCTTTTCATGAGCTTGAACTTTTCATCATTTATCATATGATAAGTCTCTTTAGTTAACGGAACATGAATGGTTATTATATCACTTATTTTCAGCAGTTCGTCGAGAGACTTGGCTGGAGTAATTCCTAGCTTTCTACATGTTTCCTCCATTTTATGTCTTCTAAATCCTACGACTCTCATCCCGAATCCCTTCGCTATTCTACATACTTCGCTTCCTATATTACCGAGCCCTATTACCCCGAGAGTTTTCCCCTTAAGCTCAAAGCCAAGTAGTTTTTTCTTCAACCATTCTCCTCTTTTAAGACCGCTCCACCCTATGTGAATCTGCCTAGCTAAACAGAGAATAAGTCCGAAAACAAGTTCAGCTACTGCTGTTGAAAGCGCCTCAGGGGCGTTAATTACTTTTATTCCCCTACTCCTAGCATAATCTACATCTATGTTATCAAGACCAGATCCTGCTCTAGCGATTATCGTAAGATTTTTTCCTGCATCAATAACCTCGCGGGTAACTTTAGTAGCGCTTCTGACTATTATTACGTGATAACCCTTAATAATTCTGGCTAGAACCTCGGGGCTAGGGGACTCTGCTCGTTCTACTATTAAGCCGCGCTTCTTTAAGATGTCTATAGCTTCTTCTGCTATAGGATCACATATAAGAACCTTGTAGCTCACGGAAACTATACTTCACTCACAGTATTTAACCCTTTACGAATGCCAGCAGGCAGAGAAGGTCACTTGACTCTGAGCAGAAGGAGAGTTTAGTGTTATAGATAAAGCTTTTAGGATAGCTTGCTCTCTTCAAAGAAGGTAGACTAAATGGTCTCTAAGCCTGATAGAGTGCTCATAGAGCTAAGGAAGGTGTCCTTCAAGTATAAGGGGGCGACGGAGTACGCTATAAGAGATATCTCGTTAAGAATACATGAAGGAGAATTTGTCTTAGTAGTAGGTCCTTCAGGATGCGGTAAAACAACTTTGTGTAGAGTATTTAACGGTTTAATACCTAATTTCTATGAAGGTGAATTCAAAGGTAAGGCAGTGGTTTGCGGATATGATGTTGCTAAAACCCCAACATATATCCTTTCCAAGTATGTGGGTATGGTGTTTCAAGAACCTGAAAATCAACTCTTTTTCTCAACAGTAGAGAAAGAAATAGTTTTTGGCCTAGAGAACTTGGGTCTTCCTTCCAATGAAATAGCTAAGAGGCTTAATGAAGTTGTTGAGTATTTTAAACTGAAACCTTTGCTTAAAAAAGCCCCTTATGAACTTTCTGGGGGGGAGCAGCAAAAAGTAGCGATAGCTGCGTGTATCGCGATGAGGCCTAAAGTGCTGGTGCTTGATGAACCTACGGCAAATCTAGATCCTATGTCGGCAAAGGATGTTATAGACTTAGTTAAGAAGCTGAATAGAGAAAGAGGGTTGACTGTTATAATAGTAGAGCACAGAGTAGAATTGATAGCGCCTATAGCTACAAGAATGATAGTCATGAATAGAGGCAGAATAGTGAGAGATGGTCCTGTGAGAAAAGTACTTTCTTGTGAAGATTTAGTAAGTAAGGGCGTTGCCGTACCTAAGGTTGTTGAAATATATTTTAAGCTTAAAGCCAAAAACATCAATTTACGAACTGTGCCATTAACTCCTGAAGAACTTAAACAAGAATTATTAAGGGGATAGTACATGCCAGAGCCTGACGCAATACAGGTAAAGGATCTTTACTTTAGGTACGAGGATTCAGACACTTACATACTGAAGGGAGTGAGCTTCAGTATAGAGAGAGGGGAAAAAGTGGCTATAGTGGGTGAAAATGGCGCAGGAAAGACTACTTTAATAAAACATTTTAATGGATTGTTAAAGCCTACTAAAGGTTCTGTCAGAATTTTTAGCATTGATACTAAGACTAAAACTGTAGCAGAGCTTTCGAGAAGAGTAGGTCTAGTGTTTCAGAATCCTGATCACCAGTTTTTTGAGGAAACTGTTGAGAAAGAGATAGAATTTGCTCTTAAAAACTTTAATTTTGATGAAAGTGAGAGGAAACGAATAGTATCAGAGATGCTGCGCTTCTTTGAATTGGAAAAATATAGAGATAGGTCGCCGTTTCTTTTAAGCGGTGGCGAGAAAAAGAGACTAGCTATAGCCTCTGTACTGTGCTATAATCCTGATATTCTTGTGCTTGATGAGCCTACTGTGGGCCAGGATCCTATTCAAAAAGAAAAGCTAAGTGTGCTTCTAGACAAAATTGTAAGCATGGGCAAAACAGTCGTAGTAGTCTCACATGACATGGACTTTGTGGCAGAAAACTTCAGTAGGGTTATAGTTTTGAGTAAAGGCGTAGTAATTGCTGACGGGAAAACGGAAAATGTGCTTACTAATGAGTCTATTTTAAACAAAGCTAGGCTTTTACCACCTCAGGTCACCTTATGTGCCTGGAGTCTTTCAAATATTGGCTTAAGAAGAGATATCATTAGAGTTGATGATATTGTTGAGGAAATACTGTTGTTACTTCAAAGGTGTGCACCATGCTGAAGGCTCTTAAATCATTTAAATACATTGAAAAAAGCACGATAATACATAAACTTGACCCGCGTAGCAAAATTCTTTCAACAATTCTTCTTTCCTTAGGCGTTCTTGTAAGCCAAAAAATCACTCCATTAATAATAGTGACTATATTTTGCATAATATTAGCTATTACAGCAAAATCTCTCAGACAGCTATTAAGAGTTATACGTGGTATAGCTCCATGGGCAGCATTTATCTTTCTACTAAACTGTTTGACTGGATCAGATAAATTAATGTTATCTATAGCCATGTCTATTAAATTCGTATCGCTTGCAGCAGTCTTTTCTCTATTTTTTATAACGACTTCTCCAGAGGACTTTATGTTAGCACTAAATAATCTAGGCATGCCTTATGAATACACTCTGGCTTTTACTATGGCTATGAGATTTGTTCCCTCATTAGCTAGAGACCTACAGACAATAATAGACGCTCAGAGGAGCAGAGGGCTTGAATTGGATAAAGGCAATTTCATTGAGAGAGTAAGGAAATATATCCCAATACTTGTGCCGTTGATAGTATACGAAATTAGGAGAAGCTTTATGATAGCAGAAGCCTTGGAGTCTAGAGCCTTTGGCTCAGGTAAGCGAAGCTCATTCTATAAGCTTAAAATAACTTACAGAGATTTCGTGTTTGCCATATTATCTTCAATACTGTTAGCTGTGATTCTGTTTATAGACATAGCTCTTCCATGGTAAAAGGCTTACTATGTTTTCTCATATACTTTCAGTACTCCTCCTTTTCAGCACTTCTACCCAGGGATTTTCCCTCAAATAGCTAGGTAGAGTTTCTACTTTAGTTTCGGGCGCGCCTTCTTCTCGAGTAGGCAGCTCACTTATTTTGATGATATATCTTAAAGACCTTAAGTTTTTGTTTAATTCTCTTAGTTGTTCCGTTAAGTTCGATAGTTCTTTAACTAGAGCATGAAGCACTTCAATGTCTATTTGAGACTTAGTTTCTGCATGCTTAACATACTCTACCTCAACGGTATTTTTTAAATGTAACTCTTTAAAAGCTTCAGCAATTATCTTTGCTAATACTCTTAGCAGCATCTCTTCGTTTACAAGTATTTCACCGCCTTTACTTGTAATACTTTTCGGCCTAGACTCTACCGCCTGTCCTTTTTCTCTTTGAATTTTCCTGTATTTAGATAATGCTTTATAAACTGTTTTTATGGATACTTTAAGCTTCTCTGCTATTTCTTTCGGAGCTAGTCCATTTAAATACTCTTTTACAATAGCCTTTTCGGTATCTGTAAGCCTTATTGACGACAATGCAGTGACCCTAGTGTAGAGATGAGATAGAGAATATTTTAATGTTATGTTTAGCTAAAGCCTCTAAGGCTTAATGAAGTCTTCCGGTCTGGGAATTTCTTTAGGTAGACCCTTTCTTTCTCTTATTTTCATTATTAGATCTACTAGCATAGACTCTGGAACTGGAGCCCATCTATAGAACTGTGTTGACCAAAATGCTCTTCCAGCAGTGGCACTGCGTAACTCGTCGGCTAAATCGAAGGTCTCTGAAACGGGTATCTCTCCCTTGACGTGCATTAGCATACCGCTTTTCTCTAAGTTAATTATTCTGCCTCTTTTTCTGGTAATTACGTTTAAGACCCCTCCAAGATAGTTTTCTGGCACCTTTACTTCTATCTTGTATATAGGCTCTAGCAGTGTTGGTCTAGCGGAGAGAAAGCCTGCGAAGATAGCGTTTTTAGTGGCAGGCATTATTTGTGCAGGACCTCTGTGGGCAGGATCTTCATGTATTATAGCGTCGTGGAGTATTACTTTAACACCTCTGACTGGCTCGTGGCATAAAGGACCCTCCGCGAGAGCCCATCTGAAGCCCATTATTATAGTGTCTCTTACTTCTCGTAGATGCTGGACACCTTTAGTTAGATCTACGAGAATATTCAAGTTGTCGTCAATAGCCCATATTCCTCTAGCTTCGTCTGTGTCCCATCCGGCTTGTTCACGTAGAATCTTCGCTCTCTTTCTCCAATCTTGGTCATCATACACTACACCCTTCTGAAGGAGCTTCAGCGTCTCTTCATTAAGAGGCTCTATGCTTATGTAGAGCTTGTTATGCTTATTAGGAGACTTTCCTTCAAAAGGTCCGGCAGATGCTCGAATAGTTTCTCGGTACCTTATTACTGGAGGAGATGTCACTACCTCTATTCCTGTCCTCTGTTTTAAGTCCCAGAGAGCTATTTCTAAGTGAAGAGTACCCATACCGCTAAGTAGGTATTCTCCTGTCTCCTCGTTTATATATACGTGTAGAGTAGGGTCTTCAATAGCCATTTTTCTTAGAACTTCCACTAACTTAGGTAGATCGCTGCTATTTTTCGGCTCTATGGCTATAGTCACTACAGGCTCGCTTATATACCTCAGCCTCTCGAAAGGTGCTGCTATATCCTTATACTTTATATCGACAATAGTCTCTCCAGCTCTTGCTCTCTCTAAGCCTAGCAGCGCTGCTATATTTCCTGCAGTAATTTCATCTGCTATTTCTCTCACAGGGCCCATGTATAGACCTACCTGCAGAATTCTCTCTGAAGCCTTTGCTCCTATTAAGTATACTTCTTCGCCTGTGTAGACAGTACCGGAGAACACTCTGGCAGTTGTCACTAAGCCTGCGTGAGGATCTGCGACAACTTTTGTTGCACAAAGTACTGTTGGACCGTCGGGATCACATTCTAGCATAGCTTTTCCTATTTCTGAGTTTAAGTCTCCTTTCCACAGCTTGGGAATTCTATACTTCTGAGCTTCAGCAGGGTTAGGTATATGTTCTATTACCATATCTAAGATAGCTACGTACAGCGGAGCTTCTTTTGCTAACTCCTCGTAGTACCCTCTGTTATATGCGTCAATTATGTTAGAAAACTTGAAGCCTAGTTTCTTGGCGAGAGGAATAGTGAGACCCCACTTGTGTAGTGCTGCTCCAAATGCTACTTGACCTTTAGCTGGATCTACTTTCCACTTATCTCTGTATTCTGGCTCAGCATATAGATCAATAAGCATGTTAAATTCTTTAATTATATGAACAAACCTCTGCTGTATTTCACTTGCAGAAAGCTTCAGCTCTCTAATTAGCCTGTCAACTTTGTTTATGTAAAGTAGCGGACGGACTCTCTCCTCGAGAGCTTGTCTAACAACAGTCTCGGTTTGAGTCATGACTCCCTCTACTGCGTCGACAACTACTATTGCCCCGTCCATGGCTCTCAGAGAACGGGTGACATGTCCTGTAAAGTCTACGTGACCTGGAGTATCTACTAAGTTAATTACGTAACCCTTACCTTCCCATTCATGGTACAGACTTACATTAGCTGCCTTAACAGTCATTTGTCTGAGCTGCTCGATTTCAACGTAGTCGAGAGCTAAAGCCTTGCCCGCAACTTTAGGAGATATTAACCCCGCACCCATGAGTAAGCTATCTGATAGAGTTGTCTTGCCGTGGTCTACGTGAGCCAAAGTACCTATATTTCGCACTCTTTCAATATCTCTCATAATTTTTAATACTTCGCCTGTTTGCTTAAACTTAGGCATGCTACTCCACCTTTACACACTCAAGCTAGATTGACCCTTAATAAACTTGTCTCTTAATAAATTTAGCTCCTAAAACAAGCTGTTTCAGAGACTTAATACTCGCCTTAAACGATCATTGTAGCCATTGATGCTATTCTAGGCCACCTATCGGCAGCTTCTTTTGCGACAGGACCTCTGATTTCACTACCTTTAGGGTCTCCTTCTGGAGAAACTATCACTATGGCGTTGTCTTCAAAGCATATCCATGTACCATCTGGTCTCCTATAGGGTCTTTTCTGCCTTATGACTATGCCTCTCATCACCTGCTTCCTAAGTTCTGGTCTGCCTTCCCTTATTGAAACAACTACCATATCTCCCACAGCTGCTCCTGGTATGCGTCTTCTTACAGTTTTTGCTCTAATAACACCTATTATTTTAGCTAGCTGAGCCCCTGAGTTGTCGCTTACCCTGACCAGAGAGCCCACAAATATTCCAGGTGTTATATGAAGTCTATATGATACTCCCGATACCTTCGCTCCTCTCTTAGCCACAGCCCCTCCCTCTCCTTATTTTTAAAGCTCTCTTAAAATATTTTCGGAAATATTGATAGGATCTCACTTTCTTTTCCCTAGTACCACGAAGGCTACTGTTTTTGCTATAGGTCTACATTCGCCTATGATTACTCTGTCTCCTACTTTCACGTCAATACACGGCGGTAAGTGTGCATGTATTTTTCTTCTTCTACGCTCATACCTCTTGTACTTCGGCACGTATACCAAGTACTCATGAAGTACTACTGCCGTTTTATTCATTTTCTTTTTAACAAGAGTACCTTCTAGTAGTACTCCTCTCACAGATAAAGTTCCGTGAAAGGGGCAATCTTCGTCATCACAGGTTTTCTGAGGAGGCTCGACCCAGCTTATTCCTATGCTTCTTTTAACCATGTTCTCACCACCTACTTTTTACCCTTCACATTCTTTTTAGACTTTTTAAGCTCTTCCTCTCTTTCTATAGTTAAGACTCTAGCAATATTTTTTCTTAAAATTCTTATTCTCGAAGGATTGTCTAAAACTCCTCGGCTCTCTTGAAGAGCTTTTAATCTCATAAGCTCGGTTTTTAGCTCTATAAGTAGCTTTCTCCTTGCTTCAGGGCTCATTTCTCTTATTCTACTAGGCTTAATTGACATTATATCACCTTTTCATGAGTATTTACTCAGTAGGCTCCTTTATTTTAATGTCTTCGGGGGTCTCTACGGGAGGCATTATCCTTACCTCGATACCATACATTCCTGGCTTGAGTAACACTTCTACTACTGCTTCATCTACGTAGACTTTTCTTAGCTGACCTACCTTATATATAACTCCTCTCGAGTACTTTTCATATCTAGCTCTTTCCGAGGTAAGTTTCCCGCTAATGACTATTTCTGCTCCCCTGGCGCCAGCTTCCATTATTCTCCTTAAAGCTATGAAGGCGGCTCTCCTAAACTTAACACCTCTTGCAAGCGCATTAGCTATGTGATAGGCTACTATTTTAGCATTAAGATAGGGACTTGGTATTTCTATTACCTCTATCTGTGGGTTATCGAGCCCGAATTTTGATTGAAGTATTTTGGCAAGCTGCTTAACATTTGAGCCTCTCCTCCCAATAACCATGAAAGGCCTTTCTGCATGGATAACTACTCTAGTACCGAGAGGGGTTCTCATTAGGTCTACTTTTACATAGCCTGCTCTGCTCAGAACTCTTCGCAAATACTCGTTTATCTCCATTCTACGCAGTCCTCTTATGATAAAGCGTTTCTCTACATCTACCTTTTTTTCAAGACCAAAACTCATATTCTCTACCGTTCTTCAACAGCTATTTCTACGTGAACTAACTGTTGGAAGTAAGGAGTTGCTCTACCAAATGCACGTGGAATATATTTCCTTATTTTGATACTTTTGTGCGCTGCTGCATGAACTACGTAAAGTCTTGAAACATCAAGACCTTTATTTATAGCATTGTTTTCAGCGTTCTCTAACACTTTAAGTATAGCCTTAGCGGCTTTTACTGGCCAGCGCACAGCTGGCCACTTATCTACAGCTTTATGATGAGGAACTTTCTTTTTATAAGTCCTAAAGGGTATTCCTTGCTTAAGCTCTATAACGTTTTCTAATATTTTCTTAGCTTCGTCTAGTTTTCTATTCTTAATGAATCTGCATATTTCTACGGCGTGCTTGTATGATATTCTCAAGTCTCTCCCAGCTGCCGTAGCCGTTCGTACTGGATCCAAGTCCTGGCGCGAAAAGTGCCATCTAGTCATAATATACGAGTGAAGAAAATTATGGTAGATTTAAACTTTTCTGTTAACCACTTCCTTAAGCGGGTTACTGACATGACCTGATGCCTTAGTGCTCTACTAGTGTCTTAGGCGAAGGTCTTTAATAGTACTTAGAGAACTTAGATTAATGAATCATTAATGAATATTACTGAAAGAGGGGATATCTATGAAGCTGGCGCCATATGTAAGGTTAACTCGCCTCGAACATGGATTTCTAAGTGTAATCGGAGTCTTGGCAGGAATGATAGCTAATGATATAAGTCACGCGCAGTCTATTCAATGGGTTTTAGCAGTTCTCGTACCACTTCTTACTGAAGCAGGGCTTTTTGCACTAAACGATTATTTTAACATAGAGGAAGATAAAATAAATGCCCCAAATAGACCTTTAGTTACTGGCGAAATACCAGAACGTCACGCACTTCTCCTAGGTCTAGTCTCTTTAAGTCTAGCGTATATCTTTTCGTTAGCCGCCCTGCTTATTAATAAAATAGACTCCGTTTTACTGATTACACTGATTATCTTATCAGGCGTACTCTATGATGTAAAAATAAAAAGGCTAGGATTTCTCGGAAACTTAGTAGTGTCATTCTCTACTGCGTCAACTTTTCTCTACGGAGGCTTACTAGTAAGGAGAATTTATCAGATAAATACTGCTACATGGATTATTTTCATCACTGCTTTTACCTCATGTCTAGGGAGAGAGATTCTAAAGGGTATTAGGGACTACGAGGGCGATAAGAAAGCAGGAGTAATTACATTGGCTGTCAAGTATGGCTTAAATACAGCTACGCACATAGCTGGCGCATTAATAGTCATAGCCATAGCTGCAGCTCTATCTAATACACTATTTGTGAAAAACTCTTTGGCATACCTGCTTTTCGTAACTCCAGCCGTAATTTTGTTCCTACTTTCGGTAAAAATGGTTGCAAAAGCGCCTGAAAACGTTGAGCTATCTGAGAAAGCTAGGAAGTATACCCTTTATGCGATGGGACTAGGACTAATAGCCTTTCTACTAGGAACTATATAGGCTATTTCAGTGGCACATACATGCTGGATCTTGTTGCTTTGAGTCCTGGTTCTCCGTGTTCAACCTTCTTTGTCGTTAACGCAAATTCGCCCAAATAATGTCCTATCATTTCAGGGGTTATAGTAACTGGAACATACTCTTTACCATTATAGACGCCGATAGTCACGCCTACCATTTCTGGGAGAATTATTATGTCCCGTTCATGAGTTTTTATGAAAACCTTCTTGCCTTCTTTCATAAGTTTTTTCGCTTTGCGTATCTTCTCTAAAAGTCTTCTTTTCTCGTAAGATAGTCCTCTAAGTAGGCTTCTTCGCTGTCTAGCTGGCAGTAGCTTTATGAATTCATCCATAGGCATTTTTAATAGCTCCTCAAACGTATATCCTCGGTATCTGAATTCCCTAAAGCTCATAGTCTTTATTCTCTCTGAGGTCTCAGTTATAAATGTTTCTCGAGAAAATCTCTGCTTTTAGTTTGAGAAAAGTTAATAATAGTTCATTAAAATGATTGTGCCTCTTTGAATGCTGTTTTATAATGATAGTAGACTATCCCTTCCTTCTACCAGTTCTTCTAGGAGCTATATGACCTACTTTTTGCCCAGGAGGCGCTGTTCGAGGAACTGGTGTGCCGCCCTTTGGATGAGCTCCTCCGCCGTGTGGATGAGCATATGCTCCCATGGCTTTTCCTCTGACTACTGGATACTTCCAAGCCTTTGATCGAGAGAGATGATATTTTTTGCCAGCTTTTAGAAACGGTTTCTCTGTTCTTCCTCCAGCTGCCACAACCCCTATAGTTGCTCTGCATCTGACATTGACTTCTTTAGTCTTTCCAGAGGGAAGTTGTATTAGAGCTTTCTTACCGCTCTTTGCGAGAAGAATAGCGTAAGTCCCGCTGGACCTAGCTATTTTTCCGCCGTCTCCTGGATTAAGCTCTATATTACATATTTTTGTTCCCTCAGGAATAGCACTTAGAGGAAGGATATTGCCTCTGCGTGGAGCCGCCCTTTCGCCGTACTCTATTATCTGCCCTACATAAAGCCCTTCAACGGCTACCGTAAGCATCTCGCTTTTATCTTCGAAAACTATTTTAGCTAGTGGAGCCCCTCTGCCAGGATCATGAAGAAGATCGATTACCTTTCCTCTTAAGACACCCTTAAGCTCTTCTTCACGATATACTCTGTACTTAGCTGGCCCCACTTTTTTCCATCCTGGATATCTAAATACAGACCCTCCACGTCCTCTTCTCTGAACGAGTAATCTCTTACCCATTTATATCACCCCTATAGGAGACCTAATCTTGAGGCTATTTCTTCTGCGCTATACTCGGGTGCAAGTTTTACATAAGCTTTTTTCTCTCCCTCAGGTGTTATGAGAGTGTTCACTTTGATAACTTTTACCTCAAACATTTTTTCGACAGCTTCTTTTATTTGATGTTTTGTAGCTTTTCTGTCCACTATAAATACTAGGGTGTTTTCCTGTTCTACTTTTGATAGAGCCTTTTCCGTCATGAGCGGTCTTATTATTATAGAATAATAGTCGAGAATCATTTTTACCAGCCTCACGTTATTTCAAATAATACTTGATCCAGTCTCTCCTTATACTTCTCTTCTAATAAAGTTATAGCTGATTTCGTCCATAGAGTTAAGCGTCCGGAGTGTCCTCCGGGAGCTAGATGCATTGTACTAAGCTGGTCTACTGTCACAATATCTACACCGGGTAAGTTCCTCGCCGCCTTGATGATAGGTGCTGCTTGCGGTATTACTATTAGCACGCTCTTAGGCTTCTTATATCTTCGACCTCGCATTTTTCCCTTTCCCGCTCTTATTTTAATGCCTTTTTTAGCTCGCTCTACGTCTTCCCATAATCCCAGTCTTTTGAAAACTTCACGCACATCCTTCGTTTTCTCAAGCTGAATTATATCATCTACCACTATCAGCGGAATGCTAGGAACTTTTTCTATTCTATGTCCACGAGCCTCGACAAGCTCTCTTTTAGCTGTACTAGCTATAGCTGATAGTATAGCGAGTTGTCGTTCCTTTTTATTGATCTCCTCGTGAATCACTTTATCTACTACGGGTGGATGCGCTCTTCTACCCTTTACAGTCATTGGAGCAAAAGCTGCTCTTGAAGACCCCTTTATTCTTGGAACACGAGCAACACCGTAGCCAACTCCCCAGCTTTCGGCAGTAGTCCTTTTACCTGCCATAGGATCTCTTCCTTGAGGCTGTATTCTAGCTGTTAGTGCAGAAAGAAGATCTCTCCTTATTATATCCACTCTTATGGGAACATTAAATACCTTGGGGAAATCTATTTCTTCGCAGACTTTTCCTTCTAAGTCGTATACAGGAACTTTCATTATAGCTCACCTACACGTGGATATACACTATTTCTGGGGCCTCCTGTACAGGAGGTAAGCCTATTGGTCTTACTGGATACCTGATTTTGATTAACCGCTTTACGGGTCCTGGTACAGTTCCTTCGATTAAAATGAAGTCGTTTTTTAGAACACCGTAGTGCTTTAATCCTCCTTTTGGAACTACATTAAAGTCATTCAAGTTCTCTTTAAGAACTATCTTCAGTATTCTCTTATTATATTCTGTCCTTTGATGGAATCCCATCTGACCGGCTCTCGGAATTCTGAACATTACTCCTGGTTTTTGTGGTCCTATGCTTCCTGTTCGCCTATGTCCTTTTCTATGCTTATGCCATCTTGGAAGAATCTTTACACCGAATCTCTTTATAACTCCTTGAGTGCCCTTGCCTTTAGTTACTGCAATAACGTCTACAAATTGACCTTCCTTAAAGACATCAGTTACCCTCAGCTCTTTACCTATTTTCTTAATAGCATATTCTAGTGCTTTAATAGGATCCCCGCCTATATTAATTTCAAATACTTCGGGTTTCTTTTTGCCTATTGTAGTCAGCCTCGGCTGAGCCGCTACAATTAGCCTAACGCTAGCTATTTTATCTTTAACGGATTCTATCTTCTTTAACTGCTCTTCAAAACGCTTTTGTGCTTCTTCTTTAATTTTTTCATCAGCTTTAATTTCCTTTTCAATTTTCTCCCTCCCCTTTTCTTTTCTGATTTTTATTCTGTAAAATATTGCTGCTTTAGGTACTGTGAACTTTCTCTTAAGGTCTTCAGGCAGCTCTTTGCTCCATACCTCTCCTAGACACTTATAGCCATAAGGAGTTTTTTCATATACCCTTATGCCACAGATTAATAAAGGAGGACACTCAACAATAGTTACGGCTTTCGCTACCTCTTTTCCAAAGAATGGATGGTTTGGATTATTCTCTCTGTAAATAACATGAGTCATACCCGCCTTATATCCTGCGAAAGCTAATGGAATAGTTTCAGATATTTTAGGCCATCGTCTTATTCTCGCTACTATACTTTTAGCTCTAACTCTAGGATAAACCCCTATTGATCCTCTACGCGGTCTGTGATCTTTGACCATTCTAATCCCCTTAGCTAGCTGAAGTGAGAAAATATCAGGATGGTAATAAATATTTTGCCTTCAGACCTCTCAACGCCTTAACTCATCTTGAACATACTCACTACTGAGCTTCTCCTGACATATGTTTATTTCATTACTTTAAATAAAATATCTGTTTTACAATCTTAATGACAATTATATTAAATTTTCATATAATATTTAATATTGATAAGACTATTAATACAGCTTCCTCTGTCCTAATAGTCTTTGTTCCCTGGAAAGGAGCGAAATTTACTATGTAATCACAAACTCTATCAGGATCTGCTCCTTCCTCACGGAAAATCTCGTATATACCCCTCTTAGGTCCTCCAAAGAGAACTAAGAGATCTAATGCTTTATTCAGTTTTTGCTTTAATTCCGAAATTATAGTAGTAATAAAAACGCCGTGCCGTGAGGTGCCAATGACTAGACCCGCCTTGCTTTTCTTGATAGCGTCTAAAAGACTATCTGCCCTCACTACTTTATATCCCCAATATATGGGGACCTCCTCTCTCTTAATGATTTTTTTAGCAGACACGTCTACTGTAACTCTTTTCATTACGTGAGAAGAATTAAATTCGCAGACTAGCGGGTAATCTAAACCTATATCGACAATGGCTTTACCTCTCTTCGAATCCCATTTAATGATAATGCCTTCACGATATTCACGACCCCTTACCATAATTCTCTCAGATTTAAGTGGATGATGAGGAGTTCTTAGCGGAGGAAGTATGCCCACATACCTTAGGCTTTTATTACGCAATATAAGATATTTTCTTAAATATTGTGGACACTCCATGTACTCAAGAATTTTAATTATTAAATCTTGGTTTTGTAGAGATTTTTCTCCTTCTCTATAAACGTAGATCTTATCTACTCTGAATATGGCTGCAGCTCTACCTATCAATCCTATTTTCGCAGTCTTTTCTCTTAAGCTTTGAGCTTCGCTGATGAGTGATGAAGGAATAGCTATAGACCAGCAGGGTCTTGTTCTTCTCGGTGGATATTTTGTCATCTACTTAACTATCTTCTTTTACTCTTCTTTCGTTTCTCTTTACTTTTACCTCTTTTCTTCGACTCTTCTTTACTTTCGGATTTTTCTACGTCAAAGAATATAGAAGTTCTCTGTCTACCCCCCATATTCCCAGAACTACTTAAGTGAAGACCTTAATTAATTTAACTTCTTACCCTCCAATAAGCAACTTTTCCTCGTTTAATTTCCTCAATAAATCCCTCCTTTTCTAAAAGCCTTAATATATAGAATACTTGTGAATGAGAAAGTCCTACTCTTTTCACTATTTCTGATGTAGGTAGCTCTCTTTCGGCTTTAATTAGCTCATAAATAGTCTTTTTTCTCTCTTTAACAAATTCTGTAGTCCTCCGGGGCATGTTGCATATTACGCAGAGATATAATTTATAATTTATGTCTTCAAAGGTTTGCACTTCAGCATCAACTATGAAAGTACTGCGCTATCAAGACTATGTTAAGGCATAGTTAACTTTTGAGCAATTTTCTGAGCAGCGGATAGGCTTCCAATGCTCTCTCCTGGGCAATTATTCCCTGATATTGAACTAGTATTCCTGCTAATAGCAGTATGCCTATACCAGATCCTATGACACCTAAAATGTCTCCAAGGACGCTTATTATAGCTACTATAATTGAGCTAAGAACTGTTAGTATAGGGATGTACTTTCTGAGAAGGTTAGCAATAATTCTCGAAGAGAGCCTAAATCCACGGATTTGCATACCTGCACTCACGAGCTGTTCTGCTTGAGACTTGGGATCCATTCCTGTTAGCTCTACCCACAGCATACCGAAGAGCATACAGAAGCCTATTGTTATTAATGCATATAGCGCTACATGAATAGGATCGTTTATTAAGGACTCTATCCCTCGTGGCGGTGTTATGTAGTAGACTAGACAGCCTGGGAGAGGCACTATTCTACCATCTTTTATCTCAAATTTTGCGAGTAAATTTAACCACTCGTTACTATTATCTCTGTTAAATCTAGACCAGATGATTTGAGAAAACATGTATATGTCTGTGTACAATATGCTTGCAAAGATCAGTGGAATTATTGATACGTATAGGAATTTAAATGGAATCTTTGCCTTTAATCCTCGGTACTTCGCTAATGATACGCCTACTTCTACCTGCATATTCTCCATGTATATGATTAACACAAAGAATGCTATCATTGAAATGAGCCCTATCAAGTCCGGTAGTCCTCTTCTAGATATAACAGTGAGTAAAATCTCCCAGTTACCTGTGCTAGTTGCATTGAGTAGAGCAACACTTAGTGCTGGCACCACTCCTAGAGGTAATCCATCGAAGGGACCTACTGGCGAGAAAACTTGCCAGAAAACTTGCTGAGCTATTCCAGCGGCAATAAATAAGTTTACCCCACTTCCTATTCCCCATCCCTTCTGTATCATTTCATCCATCAGTATTACAGCAATAGAGGCAAATAGTAGTTGAGTGAAAACTATAGCAGCTACATTAGGTGAGAGATAACCATAGCTCCCTCCGAGTATAAAAGCCAAGGCCTCGACAGCGGCAAAAATTATTGCTAGTAATTTTTGAGCTCCTGTGAAGAAAGACCTATCTTCAGGCTTTGACAGATCTAGCTCTAATATTTTGCTTCCCACGAGTAACTCTAAAATGATCCCGCTAGTCACTATTGGGCCTATTCCTAACTCAGCTAATGTCCCCTTTCTCGACGCTAAGATTATTCTAAAGAAGAATAGCTCTTCAAATCCTCCTCGCCCATAAGGTATTCCGTAAAGCGGCACTTCACACATTATAAGGTAAACAATAACAACTAGTGCTGACCAAAATAATTTCTCTTTCAGTGAAACTGGCCTACGCGGTCTTGGAACCTCTGGTAGAATCGTAAATATAGGTTGTAGCGCGTTTTTTATAGACATGAGCTCTCACCACTATTAAGTAGATGCCTCGCTTAAAAGAATCACTTTACCCCCGGCACTCTCTACTTTCTTAACAGCTTTTTTAGATGCCTTTAAAGTTACTAAAATGACTGGTTTAGAGATATCGCCCTCTCCTAAAATCTTATTATAACCTAATTTTGTGAGATCAACGTAATATTTCTTATCTCTTATCTCCACTAATCCCTTCTCGACTAAATTGTCGAGAATAGAGTCCAGGTCTTTTAAGTTAATAGCTCTTATTTCAGGCTTTATAGCTGGAGGTCTAGTGAAGCCGTGTTTTCCATACCAGCCAGGAGCATACTTAATGACCCAAGTCCACATGTGTTTGTGAAAACCAGCGTGTCCTCTACCTCCTCTACCACCACTTTTTCTATGTTGCCCTACTCTACCCCATCCGTGAGTTCTCCAGCCCCTCAAACTTCTAGACTTCTTCTTTCTCCTGACTACCATTGAACCACCGTCTAAACTAAATCTGAAAGTAAGGCTCTTGCAGAGCTATATAGCTTTTTCGTAGTTCTCAGAAACGCTTGACCTAATACTTTTCCATAATCCTTTACCGGTAGGTGAAATAAAGACTACTTAAATTAACTGTTTTCGGAAGGTTCAATATCACTATTTGACTCTTGTTTCGGTTTTATTAAGATAAATACTTCTTGCTGTAACTCCTGAAAAATGTCACTGCGACTCTTCAGCTTGCAGCACTTCGAACTCTAGCGGAAAGTTTATAAACCTTAAGCATAAAGAGCCATAGTTGAACCACTTAAGGTGAATATTATGAGCGCGCTAGACATGTGGGTTCCTAAGACAAAAGTAGGCAGACTGGTAAAAGAGGGGCGAATAACGTCAATAGACGAGATATTCGAGCGAAACTGGCCTATCAAAGAGGTAGAGATAGTTGATACTCTTCTTCCTGACCTCAAACATGAAGTACTGAACATAAATTTAGTTCAGCGCCAGACGGATAGCCCGCAGTAGCGGGCCCGTAGGCTGGCGAAATAAGCAGATTTCAGGCTGTAGTAGCTGTCGGTAACGAAGACGGCTACGTAGGCGTCGGTGTAGGTAAAGCTAGGCAAGTGCGTCAGGCTATAGAGAAAGCTATACTAGATGCTAAGCTCAATATAATTCCTGTCAGAAGAGGATGTGGAAGCTGGGAGTGCCTTTGTAACACTCCTCATAGCGTTCCATTTAAAGTTCGTGGAAAGTGCGGCAGTGTCGAAATAATTCTAATTCCAGCTCCTAAAGGAGTAGGGCTTGTCGCCGGAGAGACTGCTAAAGCAATACTTAGACTAGCAGGTATTAAGGATGTATGGACAAGAACTAGAGGGGAGACAAGAACTACAATAAATTTCGCGAAAGCAACTTACGAGGCTCTTAAGAAGACATATGTCATCAAGACTCCCGACAGGTGGTAACACCTTGAGAAAAAGGCTAGTCGTAGTCAGAATTAGAGGCACTGTAGGTGTCCGTAGAGACGTAGAACACACGCTTAAACTACTGCGCCTCGTCAGAAAATTTCACGCTGTAGTAATAGACGATCGCCCGGACTACATGGGGATGCTCCAGAAAGTAAAGGACTACGTCACTTGGGGAGAGATCGACGCCGAGACTTTAGCAGAACTTCTTAGGAAAAGAGGGAGACTTACAGGAAATAAAAAGCTGTCTGAAGACATCGTTAAGGAACTAGGCTACGAGAGTATAGAAGATTTCGCTAAGGCAGTAATTGAGTTTAAAGCAGAGCTATCCGACATTCCAGGATTAAAGCCTATATTCAGACTTCATCCTCCTAAAGGAGGGTTCAAGAGAACTACAAAAAGAATGTATACTGATCGAGGAGAAACGGGCTATAGAGGAAAGGATATAAACGAGCTTCTACGCCGAATGATATAAGTCAATCTACTTATTAGAGCTTAGAAGCTTTTCGTATTTTGAAATAATTTTAGTCTTTACTTCTTCGAAGTGCGACACTATATCCTCCGGCCGTAAACCTCTCTTAATATACTGAGAGAATTGCTTTTCGTAGAGACTCGGATCTTTCTCCAAGAGAAATTTTGCATACGCCGCTACATGTTCTCCTTGTATTCGCTCGTCTGAAGGGAAAACTTCAGGCGAGCAAGGTACTTTAAGTCCGGCATCAATAGCTCCTTTTATCACTGCAAACACTTTTCCTCCCTTTACCGGTCTATGAAGCCCTATATCTGGAATAGCTTCCTCTATTCCCTTAAGCCTAGCTTTGTAGCCTGCAATAAGTCCTGTAAGGTAAGCTGCTGAAGTATTTGAACAGTCCCCCAACCAACCATATTTTTTAGCCAAAATTTTTGATGATATTCCTATGACTGTTTCATCTCCCTGAGGCTTCGCTTTCACTATTTGCACGATAATGTATTTTAGTGTCTTTCTTACAATTAGTCTGAGCTTACCTGAAATAATCATTTTTCTCCTTTTGTAATAGTTAGTTAAGCCTAGGCGTCTTCTTCTGAAAGGAACTCTATAGCGCCCACCTCTAGCCATGGCTCTTACCTCTCCATAAGTTTATGTTCCTCGATATAAGCTTTTAAGTGTGAAACACTTCTGAAATAACCTCCTTTAGCCAGCCTGTAAAGCCTCCTATAGGTCTTTGGGCTTATTTTTCTTCTACTCTTTAGCTTTCTTAAAAACTTCCTTAAAGCTCTTATCCTAGCTACCCATAGTTCCTTTTCATCAAATCTTGGCCCCTTCCTTTTGCCAGGTCCTCGTCTTCTTCCCTTTTTCCTTTTTAACTGCCTTAATTTTATTCTGTACCTAGAGTTTCTTTTCTTGGGCTTTACTTTTATAACTCCTTCTTTGATAAGCTTTTTCACCTCTTCTCTAGTAATTACTGTTACTAGTTCGTTGTGCTTAGACGGATCAATCCATATGCGAGATACTCCTACTCCAAGCACTTTTGCTGCCAGTCTTTTTACATGATCTACTGACATCGTCTATGCACCTCTCCTCTTAGAGCTGAGGGTTTAATATTTTTATATTACGTTTCAATGCTTCTTCTATTATTTCTTTTCTTTTCTTTTTACCCACTGTAGAAGCTATCCTTATGGCTTCTTTCCGAGAATCTATTTTCTCGAGATCCTTTACATTATAAACCAAAACTTCACGAAAGCCTGATGGATGATACCTCCTCACTACTTTAGGTGTCCTATATCCTATCTTAACTCTAGCAGGATAACCCTTTCTTTCAAGCCTTATCTTATTATCAAGTCCTTTCGGCCTTCTCCAGCTGCCACCTATTCTTTTAAATCTCCATTCGTCCATTCTCATGAATCTAGGCTTTTTCCTCTTCATGTATGTTTTTAGTATAAGCATTCTTTCTTCAAGTGATGATAGTTCTGGTTTAATTTTAATCTGGGATTCAAGTTCCTCTTCCATTTTCACCCCCCTAGTAAACATAAGCTATGAGCACTCCGCCTACACCTAGTTTCTTAGCTTCTCTATGAGTCATTACTCCTTTAGAAGTTGATACTATTAGTATACCTAAGTCTCTTGAAGGGAGATAACGTTTTTCCCATTCTTCGAATTCATTCTTTTTAACAGGAAATCTTGGTTTTATTACCCCGCATTTATTTATTCTACCGAGTAGCTGAACTCTTAATTTGCCAGACCTTCCGTCATCAATGTACTCTATTTCTCCAATATATCCTTCCTTTTGCATGACACGAAGTACTTGTGCTATGAATTTTGATGCTGGGTATATTATACACTCCTTGTGTCCTCTTACCTCATTATTCATTATTGTCGCCAGAGCGTTAGCAAGAGTGCCCATCAATACCATGAAATCCCCCTCAAGAAATTTACCTGCCTTCTATATACTTTTCTCTCGCGCTTTCACATGTACTTCTTAAATCCTATTTCTTCCGCTACTTCTCTAAAGCACCTTCTGCATAAATTTAAGCCATACATTCTTATTAATGCTTCATGAGTTCCGCAACGTCTGCATCTTCTAGACCCCTTTCCATATTTCCTTATCTTAGGTGGTCTGATTTTACCCATTTCATCACCTTCTAGTAGTTTTAATTACAGCTACACCTAATACTTTTTCTAAAAATTCTATTGCCTCTTCTCTTGTCACAAAATGGTTCTTCCCTATACTAGACTTTCTGCGCTTTCTTCTAGCTACCCTAAACCCGGGCCTTTCTAGCGATATACAGACATCAAATCCGAAAATACCGACCGTGGGATCATACTTTACTCCCGGCAGATGAATATGCTCTTTTATTCCAAAGCAGATATTACCTCTTTTATCTACGCCGCTCTCCTTAATTTTGTAATCAATTACAGGTAAGACCTTCTCTAAAAATTTCAGCGCCTTTTCTCCACGTAGAGTAACTATACATGCTATATTTTCTCCCCTTTTGATGCCAAATTCCTTTATTGTACGTTTTGCTTTCCTAAATGAAGGTTTTTGCCCAGTTATTTCTTCAAGAACCATCGCCGCCTTCATTAAACGCTCTCCAGACTCTCCAACAGCCATATTTACAACTACTTTACCTAACACTATGCTTCTCATAGGGTGCTCTTTAGGCAACACCCAAGGCTTCTCTAACATATAACTTTTCGGCATGATTACATCACCTCAAATATCTTGATCTCAGGCTTATCCTTTCCTATGATAAATACATATTCCATTATCGTTCTTAACTCTTCGCCCTTTTCAGTCTCTAAAGTTACTATTGCTTTAGACTTCTTGAATACTTGAGTACCTCCCTTTATTTTGCCTACCCTACCTACGTTATTTCCTCCTATTACTATTGCGTAAGCTCCTTCTTCAAATTTGTAATGTCCTAATAATTCTTGCCTGGGTATGCTTACTTTTATGGTATCATAAGTTTTAAAGACATCTTCTTCAGGGTTCATTGGGTTGGCTACTTTAATTAAGCAGTTCCGTCCATCATGTAAGTTAAGCTGAATATTTCCTCCTTTAACCGTAGTTTTGTTCTCTATTCTACACAACTTGAACTTAGCCTCCTCCTCGCTTATCGGAATAAGATCGAGAAACTTCACCGGATGCGGTAGAACTCTGAAGAACTCTCGTGAAGGAATTATTTCGATAACATCCATTAGACCTACTGGATACTTATAGTCTCTCCTTACTTTACCGTCGACTTTAATTTTTCCCTCTCCGAGAATAATTCTGGCCTCGCGCATAGTCTTAGCGTACTTCAAGTAGTCTCTCAGTATTATTCCGAGAGGTATACAACGTTCAAGGGGATGAGGCCCTGGCTTAGGCTTTACCGTCCAGTGATACTCTTTTCTGAGTATTCTCCAGAACCAGGGAGCTTTATGTCTAGTTAGATGTTTTGAAGTCATTCTATCACCTGCTTTCGTTTAATTATTTCCTTTCTACGAGGATCTGATAGATCTAGCTTTGTTATCAATACTTTTGACGGGTGGATAGGCACATATACCGTGGTTCCGTCAGCCTTTTGCCTAGTAGCTCCTTCTATATAAATTCTCCTCTTCTTTAAGTCTGCTCTAACCACTTTTCCTTCATGTCCAGCATAGTCTCCTCTCAAGATAATAACAGTATCCCCTTTTCGAACAGGTATTCTCTTTATTCCTAACTCTCGTCGAAGAGGCTCCGCCAGCTTCGCTGTCATATGTTTTTGCCGTCTATGCAGTGGGGCGTTGAAATAAAGGTACCTTTGCTTGCGAGGCTGTGTAGGTGAGGCTCTCATAATATAACCTCCTTTGAAAGGATAAAAGCTAATTAATAAGGTTTGCTCCCATCTTTCAAGTCAGCTTACTTGGTCAGTATGTTTACTTGAGGATAAAGCTTCAGGACTCATGTTTATTTAAATAAGTTAATAAAACCTAAAAATTCTACTTATACTTGAGTAATCATTTCTCCCTTTCCCGCATTCTTCTCTTGTAGTCTTCCTTTATCTTATTCCAGTCTATGTGCTCATGTATTATTGCCCTTAAATGCTCTTTAAGTATTTGAAGAGCTTTTTCCCGACCCAGTCTCCCAGCATTCCATGTCACGAAAGGCGAATAGAAGCGAGCAGACTCGAATTTCACATTATCGTCTTCTATTTTGAACTTTATGTAACCTAATTCTCTTAGATGGCAGGTGTCATTAGGACACAATATATCTATTTCATTTAACTCTTTTTTCAGAAATAGTAGCTTGTAGTCTCCTGGACTTTCTATTATTCTTCCACACGGGCACTGAATTTTAGCCTCCTGAACACTACTCTTAGCCAAACCTATCACCTAACAATCTACTACTTCCTACCTGTAATTTTAACTTTTTGTTTTAGCGAAAGAACACTTAAGCTGCGAGCTTTGCATATCCTCTGTAACTACTAATCGCTAAAGTGAAGTCTCTGCTGATACTTTACTTTAAGAAAATTACAAGCTATGGTAGCAGGGAGACCCCGCCTAGTGCGCCGGCCGGGATTTGAACCCGGGTTCACCGGCTTTCTTCGTGTAAATGCTTGGGAGGCCGGTATCCTCCCAGGCT
>QMSB01000003.1 GCA_003650815.1 Thermoprotei archaeon
ACATATATCACCTATTATCTACATAATAAATGTATTAAGCTAACTTTTTCCTCTTTTGCTTAGAACACTCAGCCAAGGATTATTCTGCAGAAAGGATGGAAGGTCTCCTGATGTAAAAGTGACTGTACCGAAGTCCTCCTCTTTTTCGCCCACTATTCGTGTTTCGCTACAGGATATTTTTTCTAGAAGATATTTTATTTCGCCTATCTCATTCGATAAATCCCTTAACTGTTTTTCTATCTCCTGTAATCTTTTTAAGACTACATTAGCTTTAACTACAATAACCATGCTTCCATGCTTCCTAGCAATATGTCCAGCTAGAGACTCTCTCTTAGAGAAAGTTTTTCCACATATCGGACATACATATAGTTCACTAATCACTGTCACTCTTGCTCACCATTGAGTAAAGTATCACAGCTCCAACATGCGTACACATACTCTTTCTTCTTCTGCCAGAGTAATGCCTTTCAAGAGACTGACATGAACATCTAAATTTTCCTCTATTTTCGTCATACACTACTATGTACATCGAGTACCAGTCTCCGAGACTAGCTCTCCCCCTCACTATCCACATAGTCTTTGATACCTCGACTACATCTCTGAGCCTTCTTTTACATCGCTTAATAAAGCTAAGACTTTTCCCCTCTTTTATCATTTTATCTTCAAATTCTTTAATAGGGTCTTTAGGCTTAGACATCTTCTACTCCTCTCTCTGTTATCTTAAAGACCGCACTAGCTTTGTAGGGGAGTCTTGGAGAGTCCAATACCTCCATTATTCTCGTAGAGTCTTTACTCCTCTTGAGGAGAAGCCTATGTGTACACGCATGCGCCATTATCATTCCTCCAGCAGGTCTCTTTGTTTCACCGTAGGATAACGGGACTTCAAGCACTTGATTTGTCACAACAACGTATACTCCGTAAATTTTGGCTATTCTAAGCAGCCAGTCTAAGACATAGTTTAGTCTCTGCTGCCTTGCAGCTAGCATTTCTCTTCCTTTAAACTCAGCCCTGTATAGAGAGATTATGCTATCTACAAGAATTAGTCTCACATTCTTTTCTTCAATTAGTTTAATTGCATCTAGTTTTATTGAATCCTCTAGGTCTGCGACGTTAATCACCTTTATTACATTAATATTTTCTAATGCATGTGAAGGATCTAAGTTGAATCTTAAGCAAATTGCAGACACTCTGTTTGGAGAAAATGCTTCCTCAGTATCTATGTACAAACAAGCGCCCCCGACACCTCCCCTGTTTCTCGATAGTTGAACAGTGACTGAGAGTTGGTGACATATCTGCGTCTTTCCGCTACCGAACTCTCCCGCCAGCTCATATATCACCCTAGGCTCTATTCCTCCTTCTAAGAGCTCATCAATAGCTTTTACTCCAGTCGTAAGTCTAGGATGATCTTTCATTTTTTCAGCGTAATCTTTCGCTGTAGTGCATATTCTAGTTCTAACAAGTCTTCGAGCTGCTCTAGTTATTCTTTCAGCACGATCAGGAGTGAGCTCTACTAGCTCAATCAGCTCCTCTGGATTAAATAGAGCTAGGTGCCTCGGACTCATAATACCTTTGCTAGAAAGTAATTTTGCTGTTTTAGGTCCCACTCCTGGCACTTCTTCGAGACACTTCATTGAGACCACCTCTCAGCTATTCTTTCTTTAATCGAGATGAGGAGATTGATGACCTCTTCCAAGTCAGATAACGCATCGCGATCTTCCTCCATGGCTACAAGCGCTTTCAGAGCAGAAATTATCTTTCTGTAGTCACTCAAAGTATACCATTCTTCTAGAATCAGTCTATAATCACCTCTCTTCCCTCTAAGAAGTACTTTCTCAACTATCATAGGTCCAGACCTCGTGTGTACAAGCTTTACTCTCGCGAGTAGCACCCCCTTATTAGGTACTACTTTTATAGCCCATTCTACTTCTCGATTAGTTTTCCAAGTAACTCTCATTTTCTCACAACTCTCTCAGCTATAAGAAAACCTTTCCTCGTTAGAGATAGTACTGCCCTACCGTTTGGCAGAATTCTCTCAGTGATAAGACCGTAACTAATGAGCTTCGTAGTTATTCTCCTTACTAAGAGCTCGTCAACCTTCTTATCTATAACAAGCGCGTCTATCAACGCTCTATCCACGAGACTTCCTTCGCTTAGCAACGCCAGTACTGTTTTCGCAATTTCTCCCTCAACTTTCTCGGGGAAAATTTTATCTACTAGAGTGACTGGCCCCTTAATTGGTACTTGAGGCTCTATATACTCGTATACTTCTTCTTCAGACACCTTTAGCACTCTCTCCGCTAGACTAGCTAAGAGCGGTGGAACAACTTTAGTCGAGGGATAGACTAAAACTGCTCTCTCAAATGGATATAAGCAGACGATCATTAGTGGTGTTAGCATTCTCTTACTAGGAGTAGCTAGATAAGCGTCGCATACAGTTACCTCGTTGACTCTATCTCTCAGAGACATTAAGCCAAAGACGTATGATAGGTAGCTGTAGGGCGGAGCGTATCCAGTAAAAATACTTGTAGAGTCAGCATACTCTGAGAATAGCCTACGGATTGACCAGAAGACTTGAGATATCTCTAGCGGCAGTCTCTCTACCACTGTATCGACATCAAGATATTTCCATCCTTCTTCAACAAGCTCCTCGAGGATGTTCTGTAGCTCTATGGCCAGCTTAAAGGGCATAGAGAAAGCCTGAGCTATAGCCTGAGAGAGTATTACTGCTCGATAGTAGTCTAAAGGTATCTTCCACGGCGGCGGAGACTCACCATATACGCTGAGCGAGTTCTCGGGCGAGTAATATCTTTTAGCTATTATGACCTCTATCATAGCTTTACCCCGTCTAAGCTTGCTGGGAGACAAGATAGTTCATATGATTCTGCATACTCGCTTAATACAGCTAAACGTGCCGCTAATCCTCCAGCGAGCTCTTCAAGAACCTCGTGTGAGAGTCTTATAGCCCTGATTGAGTACTTAACTAAGAGAATAGCCGAATCTCCCTCACATATACAAACAGAGTCTATGTTCAATTTATTAAAGGCTTGTATTACTTTAGGGAAGTCTTTTCTGCTAATTTTTATAGGCATATAGCCAACGACTTTCAGAGGCTTTAGTACAACTATAATATTTTTTGTAGGATATAAGTAGAGCTCGTTTACTACTACTTTGCGGCATAAGTAGCTACTAGAGTCCCCCTTAAGTATCTTAGTCAGTAACTTATCTCTGCTATCATCTATCTCTTTGCTAAATAAGATCCTTTTAGTAACATAATATATTGCAATACAGACTACTACTGTTATGATAATTGACTGTGATAAAGCTAAGAGTATTAATGCGAGTACGGGGAGCGCTATTTTCTTCAAACCTCTCTTAAATAGGTCTTTACCGAACATTTTCATCAATTCTTTTAAAGCTCTTTTATTTATTAATGTTTGTTGCATAAAGACGAAATTGCGTCATAATGCAATGTTGTGTAGTCAAGCAACGTTTAGTTTATAAAGGACTATACACAATTAACTAATTTAAGATGAGAGAATACGAAGATTTTCATAAACTTATAGGCGATTTAAGAGATGGAAGGATATTTGGCTCGACTGAAGCCGCTGAGAAAGCCCTTACTTTTATTAAGGAGCAAGTCGGTCTCTGTAGCTCTCTAAACGAGATAAAGAATACTCTCATAGAGTATGTACCACCTCTCGTTAAAGCTAGGCCTACTTCTGCATTAACTGTTAACTGTCTTAGGGAAATTGTTGAACTGACTATTGACTGCATTAAAAGAAAGATGGATGCTCAAAAAGTTAAGGAAAACATATGCAGTAAAATAGATGAAATGCTACGAAAAGCTCATGAGAGTGTAAAGATGATAGCTGGAATAGGAGCCAAGAGAATTAAAGACGGAGATACTATTTTAACTAATACCTACAGTTACACTGTTTTAAACGTCTTAGAGAAGGCTCGAGATGAAGGAAAGAAAATCTCGATATTTATCCCCGAGTCTAGGCCGGGTGGAGAAGGTATAGACATGGCTGTAGAGCTTTACAAGAGAGGATTTCCTGTAACGCTCTTCGTAGACTCGGCTGTGAGGTATATGATGAAAGAAGTGGATTTAGTGCTAATAGGAGCTGAGGCTATAGCCGCTAATGGTGCTGTTGTTAATAAGATTGGTACTTCTATGATTGCTCTTGCAGCACATGAAGCAAGAGTAAGAGTATTCGTAGCTGCTGGAACATATAAGTTTAGTTTAGAAACATTTCTTGGCGAAATAGTTGAACTGACGTACCGCAGGCCTGAAGTACTTCTATCTTCTCATGAGCTAAGAGCCTTAGGAAACGTTAAGGTATTATGTCCTGCTTTTGATGTGACTCCCCCAGAATACATAGATGCGATAATAACTGAGAGAGGAGTGTTCGCTCCTCAAGCAGTTCCTTTGATAGTTAGAGAGATCTTCGGGTGGCCTCCTTTAGTTAAGGATATTAGTGTGCTCATAGAAGAGCTAAAGAGGTGTTAGAGTGAACTACAAACTTCCAAAGGAAGTTCTTGAGATAGCTGAAGGCATAAGATCTATGAAAATAAGGGGTGCAGGAAGAATAGCTAGAGCAGCAGTGAAAGCGCTGAAAATAGCGGCTCTTGGCTACCGCGGGTCTAATGTGAAAGACTTCTACGACTACATGATGTATGCTTCTAAGCTTCTTCTGGCTACGCGTCCCACGGCTGTCTCATTACCTAATGCCGTAGCGTATGTAATGTCTAGGCTCTCTAGGAACATAGAGGCTTTCTCGCTGAACGAGGCAGTAGATAGTGTTGTCAAATGGTCAGATGAGTTTATTGAATACTCGCTTAAGGCTACTCAGCTTATAGGAGAAATAGGAGAAGGTAGGATAAAGTCAGGAAACATTGTCCTCACTCACTGTAACAGCTCAGCAGCACTCTCTGTCATAATAACGGCACACAGAAAAGGGAAAGACATCAGAGTTTACGCGTGTGAAACTAGACCTAAGTTTCAGGGCAAGATCACAGCAAAGACTTTAGCCAAAGAAGGCATAGACGTAACCCTCATTCCAGACTCTGCTGTCCGCTTCTTTATGAAGGACGTAGATTTAGTGATAGTAGGTGCAGATACAGTAGCCGCTAATGGTGCTGTTGTTAATAAGATTGGTACTTCTATGATTGCTCTTGCAGCACATGAAGCAAGAGTAAGAGTATTCGTAGCTGCTGAAACTTATAAGTTTAGTCCAGCTACAGTTATCGGCGAGCTAGTCACTATAGAGGAGAGACCTCCTACCGAAGTTGTCGACAAAGATTTCTTAAGAAGATATCCTGGGATAAAGGTTAGGAATCCTGCTTTTGATGTGACTCCCCCAGAATACATAGATGCGATAATAACTGAGAAAGGCGTTATCTCGCCTCATGCTGCCATACTAGTTTTGAGAGAAGAGTTCGCCTGGACACTTGAGGAGAGAATGAAGAAGTTGAAATTGACTCTAAACTATGAAATTGAGTAGTCTTGAAGATAAGCTAGACTTCAGAGTAGCTGCGCTGACTATAGAGATAATTTACCGCAGAAAGCTCGGATTTGATAAAAGCTTTTTAGAAGCCTGCAAGAAAGCTGGGGTTCGTGGCAGACCATCAGCGTACGACATAGCTTATAGATCTCTTCTCTCATCTTATTTAGCTGAAAAAGTTCTTGTTGATAACAAGTTAGGGACTCTGCCCCTACGAAGAAAGTCTGCGTTTATAGTAGCATTTAGGCTCATAGTTGTGGAAAAAATTAGGTGTTCTCCCTTCATTTTCGGAGGTCTTATTCCGGGTAGACTTCAGAAGATACTCCACTCCCTGAGGAAAGCATATGTTGAAGAAATCGCTGAATCGGATAATCCTATTGAGAAACTCTCACTTATATACTCTCATCCAAAGTGGCTTGTAGAAAAATTAGTTAAAAATCTAGGGCTCCGCGAGACTGAGCGAATCCTCAAGTCGAATGAAACTGAGGTGATGTGGCTTAGGGTAAATACTCTGAAAACATCGCTAGAAAACGCACGCAGAAGACTAGAAAAGGAAGGAGTATGTGTTGCAGAAGATAGAGAATACCCTATACTTCTGCGGGTTATTGAAAGCAAGAAGAGTATTGATGATTTAAGGACTGTTAAAAGAGGATATGTAATACCCCAGGATAAAGCCAGCGTCGCAGCAGTCTACGCGCTTAATCCACGTCCGGGCGAAACTGTTTTAGACGCGTGTGCAGCACCTGGAGTTAAGACAAGCCTGATAGCTCAGCTCATGGAAAATAGGGGGCGCATAGTCGCCTTAGATATTAGCGACAGTAGACTAGACTCTATGAAGAGTCTTTTAAAAAGACTAGGAGCTCAAGATATTGAAATAATTAGGGCAGACTCTACTAAGATCGCCTTTAGAAGAAAACTCGATAAAGCGCTAGTAGATGCTCCATGCACTAACAGTGGAGCTATTAGGAAAGACCCAGCTCTAAGAATTACTTTAAGAAAAGTAAACTTGAATAACTTTACTAGTCTTCAGAAATATCTTCTTTCAAATGCATTAAGATACTCAAATGAAGTTGTTTACGCTACCTGTTCCTTAGCACCTGAAGAGGGGGAAGAAGTAGTTGAGAATATGCAAAATAGCTTAGTAGAGCTAAAATATATCGGTGGCACAACTGGCTATAGGAAGTATTCTTCAAGTAAACTTGTTAGGAGATTCTTTCCCCATATGCACCAGACTATAGGCTTTTTTATAGCGAAGCTCAGAGCTAATACTCGATGATAAAGCGAGGCGGTGTTATTCGCTCGGCCTTGCACTTAGGGCATTTACTGGGTTTATGCGGCTTTGTCAAATTCTTAAAGATGTAGCCACAGTTAGCACAGCGTGGCGGATCCATGTAAAGTACTCCTCCTTTACGCCTTATGGTTTTGGCTATATGTCTTAGGTCCTCGTAGATCGTTTTAGCTTCCCTAGGGTCATAGATCCCTATGGCAGCTGCTATTTCGTATACGCTTAGCGGTCTTGAAGTTCCAGATAGCACTTTAATTATTTTCTCTCGTCTACTTTCTTCTAGACTCACTTTTATCAAACTTCTTTAAATTCTCTACCTTTATAACATTAACTATACAGTCGGGTGGAACATAGTCTGCTAAGTAAACTGTCCTAGACGCCTTAAATATCCTGTATCCTTTTCTCCTTAACTTATCGGCGTCTATTATTAAGACCACAGAGGTTCCTCTTTTTCTACGAGCGTTTATCAGAGCGTCTTCTATAGAAGTAGTCATATGCACCTTTAGCCTCTTCATAGGTTTGAGTCCCTCTTTAAGAATTCTGCTCAATACTTCTCTTGAAGTTCCATGGTAGAGTACAGTGACATTATTGTCTTCTACTAGTCGAATATCGACCTTTATGCTATGTCCATATCTGGCTCTTATTTTATCTCCCTTTATCTCGAATCTCTGCTTAGGACAGAGTTCTGCTACTGCTCTTACATGCTCTTCGTGAAGCCATGAATAAAGCTCTCTTCTCGGCCATCTCTCTTTGATTGCTCTGACAAGTGCTGGTATTTTAACGAATCCTTCACTGTCTAGTTTTATACCTACGCTGTCAGGTATATGCCTCAAAATAGCTGAAAGAAGCTTACTTAGTCTTAGTCTTCTTTCGCTGTCTAAAATTAGCTTACAGGGTCTTCCGCAGTGAAAAGAGTCTTCTGTAAACACTCCGCAGACTGAGCACTTATATATGTTTTTAAGTTTTTTATCCATTTAGCTTATATGGGCGAAGGATATCTTGGAGCTCCTCTTGAAGTTCTTTCACGTAACGGTAGTCTAAGCATTAGTGGCAATTTTCCCTCCTCTTTAAGCTTCTTTAAGTAATTTCTGTACTCACTGGTGTGTTTTATATCAAATTTTATGAGCTCGTACATTACGTCCCAAAGCTTTGCCCTAAGTTCTTTAAGCATTGGCTCAGGCATAAGATAAAGTACTGTAGGATTTTCAAGCCATGTATCGAAGTCTCTAATTATGTCATTAATATACCTGCAGGCAACTCTAGTCGCTAACAGCAGAGAGAGCCTGTCGGCTTCTTCGAGCTCTTTCTCCATATTTTTAAGTAAATCTAGGTTCTTCTTTTGGGTCTCTATCCAAGAATCCAATCTCGTGAAAATATCTACTAGGCTCATAATCTGCGATTATCTCTCGCTTTGCCTCTATTTAAGTTTTCTACTCAATGTAAAAGATTTTGTGGAAGACCGCAATAATTAAATGTTCTCTAGGCTAGTATGCTTACGAAGAGAAGATATGAAGATAGTGAATACGATAAATGTTTCGCCCTCAGAAAGGGGCGATGTTTTAAAGAGTATTACAGCGTACTTAACCTCAAGTAGTAATCTTAGTGGAAATTTGCTACTCACTATTCACGCACCTTTAGATTTTATCCCCTCTTCCTTTCATCCCGAGCCTCCCCTTTTCATTAAAACAACAGCCAGAAGGAAGATAATGGGTTGGAGAATAACTCCCTACTTGAGAATTTTAGGCGGTAAAGCTGTGTTATCATATGGCATTAGGATAGATGCAAAGTACCTATTACCAGAAAACATTTTAGAAACCAATATGATTGAAGTAAAATGTATCAATGAAAATATCTTTAAATTAAATATATTCATGTGTTCTAAAATTTTGAAGAAGTTTAGGCTTATAGTAGGTCCTTTACCTTCAAACTACTTGGGCTTAAAGTACTCTGTTTTGAGTAAGAGAGGGTGTTCAGAAAAGAAATGCGATATGGCTGAGTTTGGAGCAACAAGAGTTTATATTTTTAAGAGTAGGAGAAATACTCTCGCGGGACATCTCGTAGTAAAGATAGAAGGCAAAAGATTTCTTAAAACAATACTTCCAATATTTCTTCAAGGTATTTTATCTAAAGAAAATAGTATTATTAAGACTAGGATTCCGGGTATGCGTCCTTTAGTACTTAATAGGGTAAATTACGACCTCCCAGACTTTTATTTAACTGTGTCGTAGCAAACCTTTCTCTCTTAAAACGTCTATTAGAATCTGCTTCATTACAAGAGCATCCTCATCCAGTAGAGGGGACTCTGAGATTATTGTAGAGATGAAACCTGTTTCAGCTATTGCTTCTGCAAGGTCTCTAAATTCTGGACCAAAGTCTTCCTCGGACATTATGTGGTGTCTTCTTTCTCCAGCCTGAGTATACTCTACTCTAGTGAAATGGCAGTGTAGGTTCTTGGCTACGTCGGTTCCGAGCTCATTTTCTATTCTCTCTAACACGATAATAAAGTCTCTTGGCTCATTTAGCGCGCCTACGTCTCTAGCGTGTAAGTGGGCCCAGTCAATCACCGGAACTAGTATGTCGATTTCTTGTGAAGCTTTTATGATCTCATC
This sequence comes from Thermoprotei archaeon, assembly GCA_003650815.1. Lineage (GTDB taxonomy): Archaea > Thermoproteota > Thermoprotei > Thermofilales > B15-G2 > B15-G2. The sequence continues at coordinate 9,399 of QMSB01000003.1, forward strand.
CAAACTGCCGAACTGGTTCTTCTTACCCATTGTTTCAGCTCCAAGCAATATTTTCTCTTTAAAAACACTTATTTTATCTTCTATTTCCTTTAGAGACTTTATGAATATTTCAAAAGCCTTGCTAGGATCTAAGCCCTTATATGCTCCAGGATGGAAGACTACTAGTTCTGCTCCCATCCATACAGCTGCTTGAACAGAACTAACTACTCTCTCGATGCTTTTTTCCAGCTTCTCCTGCTCCGTGCTGCATAGGTTTATGTAATACGGTGCATGAATACTTAGCTTTACATTGTATTTTCTTGCCTCTTCTCCGAGTTTTTTCGCGTCCTCCTCCTTTATTTTTACTCCGTAAACAGCCTGATATTCGAAAGCGTCAAGCCCCCTTTCCCTCAGGTATTTTGGTATGCCCTCAATCTTACCCTTATACTTGAGGGGCTTGCCTGCTGGACCAAATCTCGGTACGCGCATATCTACTTAAGTTTACATAAGAGCCCTCTATACGCTTTTCTGAATACTTCGGGGAATATTCTTGTGGAATATTCTCTTTCAACTGAGACTACTTGAGGTGAGTTTATATCCTTGGTAGTCCCCAGAGCCGATCCTCTTTTTTCAGCGTAGTCTCTGTAAGTTTTTTCTATTAGCTTTATTTCAGGTTCTTCGACTTCAGCCTCCTTAGCTATATCTATTATTCGTTTTGCTAGTGACGCGAATACGAAAGCTGAATACTTTTCTTCTAATCTGTAGATATGTAAACTTTCTTCACCATACTTTGCTACAATTTTTTCTCTAAGCTTAATGAATTCATTTACCTTATCTAGTGCCTGTTTTAGTATTTTTAGAATTAGTTGAGCTGTTACTTTGCCCTGCCCCCAGGTCTCGTAGTACACCACCTCCTCCGGAAATCTTTTCGTGGGATCTGTTAGTTCTTCCTCAGGATATCCTATTGTCACTATATAGTGCACTTGAACATTCGGTGGTACGGAGAGTATTTTCTTTACTTCTGCTTCATTAAAGGCCCCTATCCAACATCCCTCTAATCCTAGCGCGTGAGCCATGAGAAGAACATTTTGTATTGCCGCAGCTACGTTAACTACTCTCCCTCCGCAGAACACCATTACTACTGGAGCTTCTTCTATAAACTCTTGGTTTAAAGAGACTTTGGTGAGCTTCTTTTTGGTTTCGGGGTCTTTAACTATGATTACTTTCCATGAAGCTTTGTTCCCTCCAGCTGGTGCGTATACAGCGGATTCGATGAGCAACTGGAGTTGTTCTTCAGGGATTGGTTTAGAAGAGTATTTTCTAGCAGTTCTTCTCTCCTGAATGAGCTTTAGAACTTCCTCAGGTGTCATAGATATTTTGAATCACTGATATAAATAATAGTTTACACTGTGGGCTCAGCTATGTATAGGTTATGTTTATTTGAAATTATTCTTACGTACATTCGAGTTCCGGGGCTAGCATGTACTCCTATAACTGTTATTAAACGCATTCTTCTCTTGTCTACTGCTAGCAACTCTCCTTTTAGCCATCCATCCTCTATTACCTCTACTAGAACTTTTTCTCCCTTTTTATAAATTATTGGAAGCATTGGACGCTTATGTATGCCGAAGTCTTCCGGTCTGAGAATTAACTTCACCTTGTATTTATTTTCAAGCTCTAATAATTTTCTGTAGAAATGTCTCCAAGTCATAGGCTTCACTCCTCTAGGTTTTCTTCCTCTCTTATGTGCTTCATATTTCTGTATTCCTAAAGGAGGCCATTTTTTGCCAGCTCCTATTTTGATAGCGTACTCGATGATTTTAGGTATTTCTTGGTCATTTAGCCCAGGGACCCATACAGGAGCTATGAGGAGATCTATGTCTGGTCTTTCTGCTATGTGCTCGGCTACCTGAAGAACTCTTTCTAAATCGTACCACTCAGTATCTGCTAATTTTTTCGCTAGTAGAGGATCAAGCGCATCTATCGATAGATTTATTCGAGAAAGACCTGCATCAGCTAGCTCGTCGACAAGCCTCTCGGTGAGCAGAGCTCCGTGAGTCTGCATTGAAATGACTTCAACTCCACGTATTTCTGAGAGTTTCTGTACGAGCTCTACTATGTGAGGATAAGTCAGGGGGTCTCCAACAGTATCTATATGTGCTTCAATATGTTTTCTTCCCTTGTAGTCTACTACGTACTCGAACCATTCGATGAGGCTTTCTAAATCTACGATATATTCGCAGAGTCTGTGTTTAGACTTAGGTCCTGCGTCTGTTGAACAGAAAATACAGGAAAGCACACATGCAGAGGATGGTCTGACTTGAATAACATTAGTTCCTCTATCTATGAGTCCAAAGGCTATGCATCCTACTAAAGGGACGTCATCTATGAAGACTATTTTACGCTTTTTCACAGACGCTTCCTCAAGTAGTCTGAGCAAACAAGACTATATATTTTAAAATTCCGTTAATCTTGTGCTCAAATATGCAGCTAAAGTATTCTATGATGGCCGCTTAGGCGACTGGAGATATATGCAGAACAGGATAAAACGTGCACTATTAGCAAGTAAGGTGTCTTCTCCTCCATTTAAACTCCCTTTGGCATCTAGAACGGACAGCGGCGTATGGTGTCTAAGCCAAGTAATCTCTTTTAATTCAAAGGTGAAGCTGAAGTCACTTCGTAGAATCAACGCCTATCTTCCTAGAGGAATAAGGCTTTACGCCCTAGCCGAGGTCTCTTCAGACTTTTCTCCTCGAAAAGCTCTCAAAAGAGTATATATTTACATAGTTCCTTATAGTGGAGAAAACTTAGACATTATGCGAAAAGCTGCTGAGCTTTTTATAGGCAAACATGATTTCTGGAACTTCTGCGTCGCTAAGAGAGAAGAAAGCACTGTGAGAGAAGTAACAAATATATTCGTCAGCGAAGCTGCGGAAACAATAATAATGATTTTCGAAGGACCCGGCTTTCTGAATAAAATGATAAGAAAAATTGCGTGGACTATATTGGCTGCAGGAAGAGGGGAAATAGACTTAGAGTTTATTCAAAATAGACTCGAGAGAAAGGTGGACTCTAAGGTTCCATCATTATCCCCTCAGGGACTTATCTTATATAGCATTGAATATCCTCAACCTATTAAATTTAAGTACGATAATTCAGCACTAACTGATATTAGAGAGTATTTAACTAAAGAGAAAAGAAATCTAGAAGTATTCTATGCGCTCACAAATCTCTCTCTACTCAAACTAAGCACTACTAGAAATTTTAAATAGAAAAACTTTAATCTGACATCAACGCAGTATAGTGTTAGACACATGCGAAAATACGAAGATTATCTTAAAGCCGAGGTTAAAGGAATATACCGTGTAGTATTTAGAGATAAATATCTCTCTCGGCTGAACATTTACCTAAGACCCGTCTATGTAATTCTTCTCGCATGTCCTGAATGGGGAGACCTCGTTCTCCCAATATATATTAATGAGCCAGAAGCAATGTCTATTCAAATGGCGTTAGAAGGATTTAAGCCGCAGAGGCCCATGACCCATGATCTAATACTTTCTATGTTAGAAACTCTGGGAATAACTATAGAGAAAGTTACTGTAGATGGAGTAATTAGTGGGGTATATGTGGCAACAATAGTTCTTAGGGATTATAGAAAAACTAAGCCTGAGTATAGATATGTTGATGCACGCCCTTCAGATTCCATAGCACTGGCAGTAAGAGCTGGAGCGCCTATATATGTGGCTAGTCACCTTGTAGAGTATGCTGTCCCCGCAGATCAGTTCGATTATGAAGAAAGCTCCTCTTAGTATTATTTAGCAACAGATTTACTACATATGAAATAGAGACCTAGTCCCTTACCTCTCTCTGTAATAGCTTCTATAGTTTTTGCAGGAATTTTTTCTCTAAATATCTTGAGAATCAAGAATGCTGTGATATCTACCACCCTTTTAAAGTCTTCACAGTACTCTGCGGTATCAAAGCATTTTAGCTCAAAAGGTGGATGAAGTTGTGTTGCTATACTAATGTAAGTTTTTGCTATCTTCTTTTTAAATGGCCCCGGAATCCCTTTAACTTGATTTATTATTTTTAGTGTAAAGGCACGACCTTTTCTTTTTAGTTTTAGCAACTCTTTTAATCCCTCACTTGATATCTGAGAATATCTGCTGTAGATATAGTATAGCTCAAGAATATGTTCTAGGCAGGCTCTTAAATAGACGTAGGCCGCTAAAGAGTCCCTTCTTTGAGCGTGACTAAACGATGATTTGAGAAGAAAGTAGCATACATCTATGCTTTTAACATGTATGGAGTCTTTGAGTAGCTTTATAATACTTAAAGCTTTAACAGCGGCGCTTAAATCCATTATCCTGCTCTAGGAGCTAAGAAGTACCTTAAAATGCCCCCTCCAGCTATTTCGAAGGTAAGTGAGATAGGCTTTTCTGTTGCGAATTCTACAGTAACTACATCTGATAGAGCTGAAGCCTTCTTAACCATGTCAAGTAGATACTCTAAGCTATAAGATGCTACGCTGTTTTCTTGTACCTCATACTCTAAGAGAGAGCCGCTTATAAGAGAGAAGTCTACGGTAACTTCTCCCTTATCACTTGAAGCATATACTCTTAAGAGGTCTTCAGTTGCCTCGAATTTCACAGCGTCGCTTACAAGATTAGCGTCTGAGAGAGCATCTTTAAGAGAATCGCTTAGCATTCTAGCTCTGACTTTAAAGTCTACTTTGACTGCTGGCAGCTCTTCGCTAGGTATATCGAGTATTGGAAGAGAAAAAGTTCTTTCAGCTCTTCCAATTATTTTTACCTTAAATCTTCCTGCAACAGTAGACAATTCTACTTTCTCATCTTTCCTAGCTCTCTTCATTACCTTCCTTAACTCCTCAAAGTTTACTCCAATGATAGTCTCTTCATCGCACTCAAATTCATCGAAAGCAGTTTGAGGAAGTGAGAGATCTACCATAGCTATTCTAGATGGATCTAATGCCCTTAGGGTCAATCCGTCAGGAGTCACTTTAAAGCAAGCCTCATCTATGAGAGCGGCTAAGCTTTCTACTAAGTACTTCCACTCCCTAGCATCACCAAATACTAATCTCATCAAAGAAAATAGCATACTCCCTTTATTTAAATCTAAGCTTTAATGGAAAAGGATATTTCAAACATGTTTAGAGGGAGATTACCAGGGAACATTTTTAAGCCCTAGTTTGAATGCAAGGAAGTTAGAGAGCTTATGAAAAGCATACGTTAAAATCACTAGCAACAGAGCCTCTAGTGAGAATATATTTATTTTAAAAATCAGGTAATCTGCTATTAATGCTATTATTATGAAACTTAACTGGTCGACTAAAGGTAAAGGAGCACCCCTCGGTATTCCTAGTCTCCTCTTAATGAAAGAGCCCAGCATATCTCCAGTAAGAGCAGCTATAGACGTAACTATAAAGAAAAAACTATTAAAAACTATTTCACTTAAATACTTTAAGTATAATGCTTCAAAAACAACTTTAGCAGGATAGTAAGTAGATGCTCCAGCTAGTACACCTGCTATAAAGCCTTCTATGCTTTTTCCGTCACCTAGTATTCGGCGCCCATCTACAAAATTTTTACCCATATCTATTGGAGTGCGCTTTTTCAAAATTTTCGCTACGATGACTGGAACTGCGTTAGCCACATACGCGGGTATAGCTACAGCAACCATCTGAAGGACAAGGAACTCGTTTAACATTTCTCTACTCCCTGTCTAAATCAAGTAAATACTAAAGTGTTGGTATTTAAAGAGTTCTCCTCCGTTGAAGTACTTATAAGTCATTGACCCGACTGAAATTACTAATTTATTTAACAGTTCACATAAAGTAATTAGTGACTGGCCCTGGTCCTGGAAAAATACCGCTTAAGGCAAGAGTACATTTGTTAGGAAGTAGACTTGTGGAGGTTCCTGCAGACGTGTACCTTCATGTGAAAGGATATTCTTTAGCTAGGGTTACGCATCTAGATATAGAAGACCCCCTCCTCAATAAAATAATTCCTCCCAGCTCACATAAATATCTAAAAATAATTGGTCTTCCTACAGGATTTAGAATATTATTAAAAAACATCATAAAAATAAATGTAAACAAGGAAAGTATATTAGTCAACTCTATTGACATACATTGTAGTGAACTCTCCGATCTTCTTAGTAGTGGCGAGAGTACTATAGCCTATGTAGGTGGAAAAAATGGAGGTATATTCATTGGTTTCAAGAAAATGTATGTAGAAAAGTTAGAGAAAAAAGCTATAAAAATGGGTGTTAGGCCTCTGTAGCTTCGATTAGCCTTTTATACTCTTCCGCTATAATGACTCCGCTACTCGTGCCTATTCTGTCGGCTCCAGCTCTTATGAACGTTAAGGCATCTTCCGCGTGCCTTATTCCTCCAGCCGCCTTTACTTTTATCTTGCCCTCGCTCACTTTCTTGAGCAAAGCCACATCATGTATAGTGGCTCTGCCTGGACCAAAGCCTGTACATGTCTTCACATAGTCCGCGCCTGCTTCAATAAGTAGTCTGCAGGCTTCTGCTTTTTCTTCATCGTTCAGATAGTCCGTTTGAATGATAACCTTTATAATAACACCACTGCTATGAGCAGCTTCAACGAGAGCAGTTAATTCTCTTTTTAGATCATCTATTAGACCAGACCTAAGAAAAGAAATGTTCATAACTACGTCTACTTCTTCGGCTCCTCTAGCTGTTGCCTGCTCAAGTTCAGCTAACTTTACCTCTGTAAGGGAGTATCCTAAAGGAAAGCCTACTACTGTGCAGGGTTTTACATCACTGCTGGCCAGTATTTCTGATACTTGTTTAATATAAACTGGTGGTGCCACAAATGCAGCAAATCCTATTTCCATAGATTTACGACATTCATTTATAATATCATCTAGTCTCGCGTTTGGTTTCAGAACTGTGTGATCGATCTTCTTCACAAATTCGCTTAGGCTCAACATCTAGCTCCACCTTAAGGAATACTGTCGAAATATATCCGCATTCCTCACAAATATATTGTTGGGGAGTTACTACTCCGCTTAGCGGAGTAAAGGGCTTAACTTTAAGTGATCCACATTTTGGACATATTAACGCCTTTATTTTCTTCAATGTATCACCCTTAGCCTAGAGGTACTATTGGATTGAAAATATATAGGTCTAATGCTATCTCTTCTTGTGATGAGGAGGAGGGCTGTTGACCCTCCTGGGGGATGATCCTTAGGCTGCGGACTGATGTTAGTAATAGTCTCCTAGAAGCCATATGTTGCCTATATTGACATTTTCTAAGCCTGCTCTCTTTGCTAGAGCATATGCTTCCATAGCATGTTTCCTACTTGTAGGGGGCAGATCATCAATTAAATAGTCTGGGTGAAATGCTAGAAGGGATAGTGGAATAGACGTGTCTATATCGGCTATGAAATTAACTATTTTCTCTACCTCGTAGTAGTCTACATAGCCTGGAACAAGGAGAATGCTTGCTACTACGAGAGGGGGTTCCTTTCTTTCATTTATTCTCTTAGCAGCTTTTCTGAAGTTCTCAAATAATGAACTGTTATCACAGCCTGTTAACGCCTTATAGACTGGGGGGGTCCACGCTTTTACGTCGAATTTTATGCATCCTCCGCTCTCAAGAGATAGTTCTACTGCTCTTTCAAGAAAAACAGGATTCATGAGACCATTAGTTTCCCAACATATCCTTAGAATACGACCTTCTCGAACAGCTTGCTCAAGAGCTATAGTGCTTGCTTTTAACGCGTGAGGCATTTGGGGAGAGGGGTCTCCTCCAAAGAAACATATACATGATACTCTTCGAGTAATTTTACTGGCTAGCTCCTCTGAGCTCATGGTAGGAGACAGCCTAAATGTATTTTCCCTATAGTGCCAGTTTTGGCAGAAGAGACAATCTAAATTACAGGCACCGTAAAAAACCGCTAAGTTATAGTATCCTCTCTCTGCTGATGGCTCATAGGCATACTTAGGGTAACCTCTCCCTGTGCATCCAGGACATGTCCATTCGGCCACACAGTTTGTTGGTAAAGGATCATAGTAGCAATCAACAATAGCCTTATCGGGAGTCCCTGCTAATCTGATAAGCTTATTTCCCTGGTTTCTAACTAAACCGCAAAAACCGTACCCTTCTTCAGGTATTTTACACTCATTGGCGCAGAAGGTACATTTAATTCCTTTAGGGTCTCTGGGGGGCTCAGAGGGTAAACCATATTTGCCTCTACTTATTTCATGTGCTTTCATAGCTACTTCTAAAGCTTCTTTAGGAGAGTCTCTTAGACAGTCAACACAGACACCGATTATTCTAGATATTAGCGCTGATTTCTTGCCGCATATTGCACACTCTTTCTCTTTTTTAAGTAAATACCATGAAATTCTAAATATCATTACAAATTATTTTACTCGAGAAGATTGATATATTTGTCTCTCGACAAGATTGTGAAATGAGAGTGAAATATGCAGAAGCTATAATCGAGGTAGTTAAAGGAGACATAACAGAACTAAGTGTTGACGCTATAGTTAATCCAGCAAACTCACTCATGGTGATGGGAGGAGGTGTAGCAGCTGCAATCAAGAGAAAAGGTGGCAGAAAAATAGAGGAGGAAGCATTGAAGAAAGCACCAGTACCTGTAGGAAAAGCAGTCGTTACATCTGGCGGTAAGCTCAAAGCAAAATATGTTATTCACGCCCCAACTATGAAAAAACCTGCTCAAAGAACTACACTAGAAGCAGTCGCTAAAGCGGTTACAGCAGCCTTACAAGCAGCTTCGTCCCTCAAAATAAATAGCATAGCTTTTCCAGGCATGGGAACTGGAGTAGGAGGTCTAAGAATCTACGATGCCGTTAAAGAAATGGCAAAACAGATTAAGAGACATCTAAAGCAGAACAGCTACCCAAAGAAAGTAGTACTAGTGGCTTATCGAGAAGAAGACTTAGAGGATTTTATAAAGGCGGTATCTGATGTCTTTGGAACATGACGAGCAGTACTTTCCCCTACATATCACTTTACGCGCTTCACTACCAGTTGCAGACACCGTACTTGCCGACCCCTACTCGTGTTGCCCGTTGTATGTTACAGCTGGCTGAAGCGAAACCAGGGGAGCTAGTAGTGGACCTCGGGTGTGGTGAAGGCAACGTACTGATAGCCGCAGCCAAGTACTTCAAGTGCAGATGTGTAGGCATAGAGATAGATCCAAGGCTTGCTAAGAGGGCGAAGAAGAGAGCAGAAGAAGAGGGAGTAGAAGACTTAGTTGAGATAATTATGGGAGACCTTTTCCTCTATGACTTAAGTTCAGCTGACATAGTGACCCTCTACTTACTGCCGAAGACCATACGCTTACTTCAGTACAAGCTTGCTGAAGAGCTGAAAGATACCGCTAAAGTGGTATCACATGACTACCCGTTAGAAAACACTCCTCCGGCTAAGGTAGCTAAGATCAAGTCATATTCTCCTATACATACTCACAAAGTATTCTTATATTACGCGAAAGACTTAAAGAGATTCCAGAGGTCATCTCCAACATAGTGTAAATTTTTAAGCACTTTACCTCTCCGCATGTTTCTTATCTCGTCACTAGAGTACATAGCAGAGCAGACAGCTATAGGCTTGCCATGCCTCTCATCGACCACAACAACAATGTCTTCTTTAGAAAAGTCTCCCCTGACTTCAGTTATTCCAGGTGCCATAACGTCAGCTCCATTAGCTATATGAGGAACAGCGCCCATGTCAACGACGACTTTAGGTAAGATGTCCTGGTATTCTGGTTTCAGTAAAATGAAGAGAAGAGGATAAATTCTCCCACTTCTCTCTATAGCTATGCAGGGTGTCTTATCTACGATAATTACTGTTCCTGTCTCAACCGAGGCTTTTTCTACCTTCTCTCCCTTCCTTATAAATTTTACAAGTCTAGGATATTTACTTTCCAGCTCCTTAGCTAAAGCCTTGCGGTCTTTTTTACTGAGTATATGTCTTTTGATCTTCACAATCTACTCATTATTTAATAGCTTATAAACATTGCATTAGATGAATTTAAGCTTAAATAAAGAAGAGGCATATTTCTTTAAGGGAAAAGCGTGGTTAAGGTAAGATGTAAACTAGTCTCTTGGGACGAAGTAGTAGAGTGGTGTAGGCAGCTCTCGCTAAAAATCAAAGAATCTGGCTGGAGTCCCGACACTATTGTTGCCATAGCTAGAGGAGGCTACGTTCCAGCTAGGCTCCTGTGTGATTTCTTAGATATCCATGAACTTTTAAGCGTACAGGTGCTTCACTGGGGGAAAGCTGCTGAAATAACAGCTAAGGCTCATGTGAAATATCCCCTTAAAGTAAATCTCTCAGGAAAAAAAGTGCTTTTAGTAGATGATATAGCTGATACTGGTGACTCAATTATAGTGGCTAAGGAACACTTAGAAAGCGAGTGTAAGCCCTCTGAGATCAAAGTAGCTACTATGCAGTGGATAAGCCCTGTCTGTAAAATAAAACCAGATTACTACGTAGATGAAGTAAAGGAGTGGATCTGGTATCAATATCCATGGACAAGATTAGAAGATACGACGCAGTTTATCACCAAAATGCTTGATGAAGAAGGTAAGAAGAAGAAAGAGTGGACACTTGAGGAGATCGTAGAGAAATTTAAGGAGTGGTACGGCATTGATGTAGGAAAATCATACTACGAGCTAGCTCTAGAAATATTAGTAGGTGAGGGAAAGCTTAAGAAAAGGACTCGCGATAGAGAAGTAGTCTACGAACTCTAGTGATGAAGAACCGGGATCAGAGTAGTGACGAAGCCACCCATAGCTGACGAGGCGATGAGGAGGCAGGGCGTGCTTACCGGTGACGAGGGACGTGGAGCGTCTGAGCCCTAAATTATCTTTATAAATTTTTCTTTAGATAATTCATCGTGGCCCTAGAGGAGAAGACTGTATATTTTGAGGAGTTCAAGGAGGAAGAAAACACTGAAGCTACTCTGAAGATAGCTAAGGAGTATGCATTGAAGTACAACATAAAGAACATAGTAGTCGCCTCTACTAGAGGAAAAGTAGCTGAAAAGGCTCTCAAGTTCTTTGACCCAGCAGAATATAACTTAGTTATAGTAACTCACACCAGCTGGTTTAGAGGAAAAATACGGCAGGAACTTGATGAAAATATTAAAAAGAAACTAATTGAAAGAGGAGCTCATATAGTTACTGCAGCTCATGCCTTTGGAGGAGTCTCAAGAAGTATTGAGAAAAAATATGGTGGAATAACTTTAGTGGGACTTGTAGCAAATGTCCTCCGTAGATTTTGTGAGGGAATGAAAGTAGCTGTAGAAATAACTTTAATGGCAACAGATGCTGGGTACTTTGCTCCAGGTGAAGAAGTTATAGCTATTGCTGGTACAGGCAGAGGCGCAGATACAGCTGTGATTTTAACTGCAGCGCCCTCTCACAAATTCTTTGATACAAAAATAAAGAAAATACTTGCTAAACCCATCTTTTAAGATAAGAATTTAAATTAGTTTTTTACCTAAATTACTGGTGATGAGTACTCCCGGAAGTGAGTAGATGACCTCAACTTACCCGGCTGACATCTTTCTATGTTAAGCTTACTTGTGTTCGAGCTAAATTACCCGATGTTTCCCAAGCATCATCAGTAAATATCGGTAAAATCTCCATAGGAAAAGTAGGTTCAAGAGGCTCGTTTCGTCTGAATACATCAGTAAAGTACATCACTTTCCATTGATACTGATTAACGGCATCTATCATCGGTAAAATGTTTACTTCGGTAAAATTAATGTAATTTACTGATGTTTTTACTGATGTAATGTCTTCATAAATTCATTAATTTATGACATAAAGCTACGCGAATTTTACCGAGATTTTTCTCAAGCAGTTTTCACTACTCATGCTTCGAAATACATTATAGTTTCCTTGCTAACATATTTACAGGAAATGCTTGCTGTAATTATTGATGGCTATACAGATGAGCCTGCTGGGCTAGGCGTCCCTCCCTACTTAGACGTTTACCCACGATACACTGCTGGTGCTATATGGACTTTGTATCCCGATGCTACGGTAAAGTATTTTACCGTAGATATTGCAAGGAAAAATCTAGATGCTCTCCAGAAAATATGTTCTAAAGCCACTTTACTAATTATAGTTGCTGGAGTATGTGTTCCTGGTAAGTACTTAGGAGGAGATCCTATTAGATTAGATGAGCTCATTAAGTGGAGCTCTATTCTTGGCGCTAAAATTAAGATACTTGGAGGCCCTGTCGCTAGATTTGGTTATGGAAGCGAGGGCGGTAAAATAGCTATTGAGCCTAAGTTTTTTGAGAACTACTATGATATTGTTGTTCGCGGAGACGTGGAAATAGTAGTTAGAGATCTCATATTGGAGAAATTTTCTGTTGAGAAAATAGATCCATTTGCCCAGCGAGTAGACTACAGTGAAATAAGGGAGTTCGCCATAAGGGGTGCAGCAATAGCTTCTCAGCATCCATGCTTTGGTAAAAACCTTATTTGTGAGATAGAGACTTACCGAGGATGCCCCCGCTATGTTGTTGGCGGATGCTCGTTTTGCACTACTGTCAGATATGGGAGAGTAGTTTACAGAAATGTAGAAGATATAGTGGCGGAGGTTAAGGCGCTACATGATATTGGTGTAAGACACTTCAGAATAGGGAGACAAGCTGACTTTTACACTTACATGGCTGTAGATACTGGTAAGACAGAGTTTCCTAAACCCTCGCCACAGGCTATTGAAAGACTTCTCCGAGGAATAAGAGTAAACGCTCCAATGATAGAGACTCTTCATATAGATAATGTCAATCCGGGAACTGTTTACCATCATGAGAAAGAGTCTATCGAGATCACTAGGATCATTATGAAGTATCATACCCCTGGTGATGTGGCTGCCTTCGGTATAGAGACAGCTGACCCTAGAGTTGTGAAACTGAATAACTTGAAGGTTATGCCTGAGGAAGCTTTTGAGGCTATTAAGATACTAAATAAGGTCGGGAGAGTAAGGGGATTGAATGGCTTACCAGAGATTCTTCCAGGAGTAAACTTTGTTCTGGGTCTCATTGGAGAAACTAAGGAGACTTACTACTTGAACTTAGAGTTTCTACGGAGAGTTTTGAGAGAAGGTTTACTATTGAGAAGGATTAACATAAGACAAGTTTTAGCGTTTCCCAATACTCCTATGTGGAAAATAGGTAATAGGATCATAAGAAAACACAGAAAGTATTTTCAGTGGTTTAAGAGTAAAGTCAGGAGGGAAATAGATCAGCCTATGTTGATGAAGCTTGTTCCACTGGGTACTGTGCTGAGGAAGGCGTTTACTGAAAGTTATTATGGTAAAGCTACCTATGCTAGACAGCCCGGGACATATCCCCTGCTTCTCTACTGCCCTGAGAGACTTCCTCTTCATCGGTACATGGATTTTGCCGTAGTCGGCTATGGCTATAGGTCAGTTACTGTTGTTCCTTACCCGTTAGACGTTAATAGAGCTCCTCCTGTTCTTCTTGAGCTTGTTCCAGGGATAAGTCGGAAGAAAGCTTTTGAGATAAAGCTTAAGAGACCCTTTAAGTCTCTTAAGGAGGTAAGAGAAATAGTTGGCTCTGAGGAGCCTCTTAAGTACCTTAGTTTAGGCGATAGCAGTGAGGCTTAAGGACTACTTCAAAGGAAAAATTAGTGATAATTTACTCAAGTACATTCCCTCAAGTTACGAGATAATTGGATCTAGGAGTAAGGCAGTGGCTATAGTTGAGATACCGTGTGAAGTTGAGCATCTGAAGTACGAGATTGCCGAGGCAATTGTGAAGATAAATAAGCATGTAAAGACTGTTCTTAGGAAAAAGTCTGGTAGGCAGGGAGTGTTTCGCATAAGAGACTACGAAATTTTATGGGGAGACCCTGACACTGAGGTTGTTCACAAGGAATATGGGTATCTGATTAAGCTTGATCCTCGTAAAGTATACTTTTCGGCTAGAGAGGGCACGGAAAGAATGAGAATAGCTCGCCAGGTTAGGCCAGGAGAAGTAGTAATGTATATGTTTGCTGGTGTAGGTCCCTTTGCTATAGCGATAGCTAAGCACCAGCCTTTAGTGAGAAAAATAATTGCTGCCGAAATAAATCCCGACGCATACAGATATCTGCTAGAGAATATTAAGCTAAATAAACTCGAGAGTGTTGTTGAAGCTTATCTGGGGGATGTTAGGGAGATTTGTCCCAAATGGTATGGCACTTGTGACCGAGTATTGATGCCCCTTCCTAAAGGCGCTCACACCTTCTTAGACGTCGCTCTTAGCTGTCTAAAGCCCGAAGGCGGAGTAGTCCACTTCTATCACTGGTCACACGAGAACACCCTTTTCCGAGACGCCGAGAAGATAGTGGGTGAGTGGTGTACGAGGCTTGGATACAAATATAAAATTCTGTCAAAGAGAATTGTCTTACCTTATGCTCCGAGAGTATATAAAGTATGCCTAGACTTTTTTGCTATTAGAAATTAATGCTTATATTTATAGACAGAAAATAATCAACGGATGTCGAGAGTCATTTTTCATCCAGATAAGTGCTCGGGATGTCACATCTGTGAAGAAGCATGTAGTTTTCAACACTTCGGCGTAATCAATATTTCTAAGAGCAGAATTCGGGTGTCGACTAGGTTTTCGCCAGAAGGAGTATTTCATGAAGCCAAGGTATGTTTGCAGTGTGAAGGAGCTCCCTGTACGCGTGTCTGTCCTACAGGAGCTCTTCAAAAGAACGAAGATGGTCACTTAGTTTTCAACGAAGATAAATGTATTGGATGTATGCTATGTGCTAAGGCCTGTCCCTACGGACTCATATTTAAACACCCGGAGCTGAAGATTCCTTTAGTGTGCGATATGTGTGGAGGAGATCCTCTCTGTGTTAAGTGGTGTCCTATGGGAGCTCTTGAGGTGAGATAATGGATTTTAAAGGAGGGTGGATTGGTAAGATCCTTAGAGTAGATCTTACCTCAGGTAAAATTAGGGAACAGGAGCTTGATAAGGATCTAGCACTTAATTTTATTGGAGGACGAGGGTTTGCTATAAAAATACTGTGGGACGAACTGCCCCGAGGAATAGATCCTCTTTCACCACAAAATAAGCTGATCATAGCTACTGGTCCAGTTACTGGAACACTAGTTCCGAGCAGCGGTAAGATAGTGATCGCCTCTAAGTCTCCTCTAACAGGTGGATATGGTGACGGAAACATAGGTTCCCTTATTTCAGCGAAATTAAAGATGTGTGGGTACGACGCTATAGTCATAGAGGGAGCTTCACCTAAGCCAGTTTACCTGTATGTGACTCCTGGTACTGTTGAATTAAGGGACGCTGGCCACTTATGGGGTAAGGGGGCGATTGACTCTGATGTAGCGTTACGTGAAGACTATGGACACGACATTGGCACGCTAATTATAGGTCCGGCTGGAGAAAACTTAGTTAAAATATCTACGGTTATCTCTGAATTTGGACGAGCTGGTGGACGGCCGGGAATGGGAGCTGTTTTCGGGTTTAAGAAACTTAAAGCCATAGTATGTGACGGGTGGAAGGACATTCCAGTGGCCGACATAGAGAAACTAGCTGAGTTATTTAGAGAAGCTGTAGACTTCCTTAAGAAGTCTCCTGCTTACGAGAAGTGGATACATCAAGGAACAATGATGACTATAGAGTGGAGTCAGGAAGCCTCTGTTCTACCCGCCTTTAACTTCAGTGAAGGAGTTTTCGACGGATATAGTAAGATAGGAGGAGAGACTATGGACAAAGAGTATAAAGTGTTGCGCAGAGGCTGTCTATTTTGCCCAATGCCTTGCGGCAATGTCTGTATAGCTAGAAGAGGAAAATATGCGGGAAGCTGGGGAGAACTGGACTACGAGAATGTAGCCATGATGGGATCCAACATAGGCGTAGACTCCATGGACGCGGTCGTTAAAATGAACTTCATGGCTGACCAACTCGGACTAGATGCTATCTCAACAGGCTCTGTAATAGGCTTCGCTATGAACCTATACTCGGAGGGAATAATCTCTGAAAAGGACACGGGCGGGCTTAAGCTAGAGTATGGAAATCCTGACGTAGCTCTGTCTTTAATGGAGATGGTGGCTTATAGAAAAGGTTTTGGAGATCTGCTTGCTGAAGGTGTTAAGAGAGTCGCGGAGAAGTACGGAGGAAGAGCACTTGAGATAGCCATGCATGTTAAGGGATTAGAGATATCAGCTTACGACTGTCATGCTGCGCCAGGAATGGCTTTAGCTTATGGCACGTCTCCTATAGGTGCTCATCACAAAGATGCTTGGTTCATAGCCTGGGAGTTAAAGATGGGAAGAGACCTCATTTCAAGAGAAAAAGCAGAAAGGCTTATCGAAATGCAGAGAATTAGAGGAGGTATCTTCGAGACATTTACGGTCTGCCGCCTTCCGTGGATAGAATTAGGACTAGAGTTAGATTACTATGTCAAGGCATTTAATGCGGTTACAGGTTTAGATTACACTCTTGAGGACCACTATAAGGTGGCTGACAGGATATACCATCTGATAAGAGCTTTCTGGATAAGAGAATATGGCGGCTGGAGCAAGACATACGACTATCCTCCCGAGAAGTGGTTCAAGGACCCACTATCTAAGGGACCGTTAGCTGGAAGAAAGCTTGACAAGGAGAAATACGATAAGCTACTGATGTACTACTATGAGACTAGAGGCTGGGATGAAAATGGTATTCCTAAGAAAGATACACTGAAATCCTACGGATTAGATTACGTTATACCAGAGTTAGAAAAAATTGGAGTTAAGTTAAAGTAATTAGCTCCAACTTTTTCCTGTTATTTTCTCGAATTCTTTAAGGAATCTTGTCCAGTATTCTTTTGCTGCTTCGACTTTGCTTTGCTTAACCTTCTCTAGCCACTTGGCCGCAGTCTCGTTTCCTTTCTTTGCTTCATCTTCAATATATGTTGCAAATATGTCTACTGTGCGCTCACTCTCCCAGAATACTGGCTTACATCCTGCTTTAATGTCATACTCTATGACTTTTTCTACAAGCTTCTTGCTGTGCTCGTAGAAGTTTATGTTTGCTCCTAGTACTGTGTTGAATAGTTTTTCAGATAATTTCTCCCACCAGCCTCTGTGGAATCTACAGAAACCAAAGTTCTCCGAGTATAGCTCTTTGAATAATCTATCTGCGCACGCCTTAGCGAATTCTTCGGGCTCCATAAATGGTGCGTGGTACTTTGTCATGAATGTTCCTTGGAAGGGTAGTGGAACGATGAAGGCCGGGTCCCAGTACTGACAAGGAGTTATTGCTCCGTCTTCTCCGAATGGCACGTAGACTGCTATGTCTTTGAACTCTTTGCCCTTTTCTTTGACTCTGGTAGAGAATATTTCTGAGAGTTTCCTTGAGGCTCTTCTAATGCCCTCTCCTATAGCTTTTAGAACTTCGTTTTCCGCGAAAGCTATTTTCTCTGCTAGCTGAGCTACGATCTCGGCGTTGTGTTTTGAATATTCTAGCTTAAAGCTTGCGACATCAAAGTACGGTTTGCCTGATACTCCTAAGTCGTCTGGTGTTAGCAGTCCTATGTGCAGTGCCTCTAGTACCCACGCAGCAGTATTTCCGAACTCTATTGCATCAAATCCCATTGTGTCTACTGCGTGTACTGCTGTATGTGCTGTGTCGAAGTCAAAGATTCCGCACAGAGGACCGTTGGCGCTGTAGGGCTCGTAGTCTACTTTATAGGGTCCTTCTACTTTCTTACATACTGCTACACAGGGTTCTCCGCAGGTCTTGAAGCTCTTCTTTTCTATTATTCTTTCATTAAACTGTTTAAGGTAGTGGTTTACAATATACTCGCTGTATATTTTGGTTCTAGTCTCTATATCTAGGTACATCTGAGTCCAGTTAAATAGTAGTGTTCTATCCTTTAGTGTGGAGTAGTTTCCTCCAAATGTTCCGCCCGACTTTATCTTCTCATTGTAGCGGTACTTGACTGTAGCTGAGGTCACTGCCTCCATGTATTTCTTACCTAGGTTTGCTGTGAAGACCTCGTCTAATTTGCTTACATTTTTGAGCATGTCTACTTTTCTCCAGTCGTAGTCTCCTCCAAAGGCTATTGCTACTACTCGGTGTGCCTTATATAAGACAGAGCCTCCACCACCTCTAGCCATCCAGTCCTCTGCGCCCTCCTCTACTTTATCTCCACGTAAGACAGCTGAAAACACTGCTCCGTTGTTAGTATTAACTGCTGCTGGTCCTATTACAGCTATTCTGAATGTCATATATTTACCGTCTTTAATATAAAAGTCTTTTACTTTATCTAGAACATACTCGTGGAGAGCATAAACTCCTTTTTTGTCTTTGTAGCCTTTGAATATTTTGATAAGCTTCTCTTCGCTTATCGTCTCCCATTTAGCTTCAATTCCGTGCTCTGTTCCCTTGAGAGCAACTATTAATGGCTCACTGCTTTTTCCTTCGACTACTGAGAAGTCTACTCCTAGGTACTTGAAGGCATATGCAGCTCCTCCCATTGTTGACACGAAGAATCCGCCAGTGAGCGGTGATCTAAAGCATCCGATTAGCCTGTGCGATCCTGGTAGTACTCCACCTGCTAATTTTCCCATGCCTAAGCATATTACGTTGTGTTCATCGTAAACGTCGTACTTGTAGCTCTTATATAATTCTAGGTGACAGTGGATTCCCCAGTCGACGGGGCCTATGATGTCTTCTTCATCCACCTCCTTTACTTTAACTGTTCGGCTGGCTACGTTTAGAAAAGCTACTTTATTCTTCATACAGCACTACTTACAGCGAGTAAGTTATAAGAGTTACTAAGCAATATGTAAAGAAAATAAATTAAAGTATCTAGATTACTCCCGCTTTTTTAGCCCAGGATACGTAGCCTTTGCGGGCGAGCGTGAATAAGTTTGCTCTTGGCTTAAAGCTTAGCTCTTTTTGCTTATACATTGTCTTGAAGGTCTTCATGTATTCTTCTTTGTTCTTCGCTGAAGTTAGTGCTTCAACAGCCTTCTCTGAGACATATAGGTCTATGTCTGCTTTAGGATGTTCTCCGAACTTTACTTTTATTGTGTCTTTCAGCCTTTCCACGTGGAACACTTTTCCTGAGACATGGTAATTTAACACCGAGCCCTTCTTTAGCTCACTAAATATCTCAGGGTGTGCTACTAGATACTCTGCTAGCTTCTTGCTAACGTCTACCACTACTTCAGCAGGTTTCTCTATTTTAATTAAGTCTTTTACAAATACTATAAGGTCTACCATTTTATAGGGTTTCTCTTCAAGTTTTATTCCGTAACTTAGGTTTCTGTAGCAGAAGGGACAGCATGATAAGAGTACATCTGGCTTCACTTCATCAAAGTCTTTAAGCCTGTATTTCGCTACCTCTAGCGAGAGATCTGGATGGGACGATATTATAGACCCGCCGCAGCATATAGTGTATTCTCTAGTGCGTAGGGGCTCTACAAATTCTACTCCGGGTATTGCTTTTATCACATTTCTTGGCGCCTCGTATACTTGGCTGTGTCTTCCAAGGTGACAGGGATCATGGTATGTTACTCTGAGTTTCTCTTTCGGGCTTGTAAATGAAATTCTATTTTCCTTCAGTGCTGAGTCGAGGAGTTCTGCAGAATGTATTATCTTGAAGTCTAGTTTGAAGTACTTCGGGTAATATTCTTTGAATACTCTGTAGCAGCCTGCACACGATGTTATGACATATTCTGCTCCGGTTTTCTTTACTTGCTCGAGGTTATGAGATATAAAGTCTTTGATTTCCTTTTCTCCTCCAAAAATCATTGCCGCGAACCCGCAACACCACTCGTCTTCTAGTAGAGTAAAGTCTACTCCTAGCTTAGATAACACTTCTACAGTTGCTTGCGCGATTTCTGTTGTCACATGAGTGGCCGTGCACCCTACAAAGTACGCATATTTAGCACGTTCTCCTATTTTCACTGAAATGTTCTCAGGTAGATCTTCTAGCCACTCGAGTCTGTCTTCGTGAAGCTGTTTATATGGGTTATAGTTTTGTTTGAGAGACTTGAGAACTACTCTGTGAGAATCCATTATTAAGCCGTTCTCATAAAGGTCTTTTCTCAGGGCCTCCATTATTGATACAAAGTCTACTCCTTTACCCATTTTCGCTATACAGACTTCACGGCATAAACCGCATTCGAGACAGGTGTACATGTACTCTGCAAATTTCTCGTCGGGCTGTAGTCTTCCCTCGATTACTGCCTGAATATTTAATATTCTTCCTCTTGCAGTATAGGCATCAAAGCCTAGTAGCTCGCGTATTGGGCATACTTTATATATGTTCTTGCCTGTTGAAGCTATTTTAATTGATTCTCTGCACTCTTGGCAGCGGGCACAGCTATATATTTCTTCTAAAACTTCTCTAATGTGTTTAAGTTTCATATATATCACCAAGGATCATAAATGCTCCAGGATTCATTATCATGTTCGGATCTAGAGACTTCTTTATCTTGACTAAGGTGTTCCACCACTCTTTTCTGAGCAGTTCTACTACTATTGGGTACAATCCTACTCCTGTCCAGTAGAAGCATCCTCCATACTTTATTACTTCTCTTTTTCTCTCTTCCCAGTACTTCAGTACTACTTCTTTCTGCTTTTTATCTAAAGGATTAAAGTAGGGATGTGCTGTGAATACGCATACAGTTCTTCCCGCACACATAGCCGTTATTATGTACTTTATTCCTAGTTCGTCGAATTTGTACTTCTTGAAGAGTTCAAGGGATTTCTTCGTTGCCTCTACTAGTCTGCTTGTCTCAAGTAAATGACACGAGCCAGCCCACTCTGAGCCCCATTCGAAGAGCGGCGTTATCATCTCATATTTCGATGTCCAGAAAATCTCTGGAAACATTATGCCTAAATCTACTCCTCCGTATTTTTTAGCAATAGAGTCCAAGTACTCTTTGATAGCTTCACCTATTTTCCTAGTTTCCGCCTCGATGACGTATACGAAAAGAGCCTCTATTCCAGCGAAGGCGACAGCTGCGTCTGGTAATATATACTCTATGCTTTTTCTGTTACAGAGTATTACCATGTCTTCTGCAAGTCCTGTTCTCTGAATACTGTAGAAAGCCTTTGCGCAGGACTCTAGGTCTTTGTATCCAAAACACCCATAGAGCACAGCTTCAGGTTTTGGGTAGATTCTCAGAGCTACTTTAGTTTTTACTCCGAGCATACCGTGGTCTCCCAGAAATATTCCTGTTAGGTCAGGACCAAAGCAGTATCTTGCAAAACGCTTAGCATAAGGATTTACAGCAGTTCCTGTCTCGAGGATTTCTCCCGTTGGAAGCACGACCTCTAAGGAGACTACACTATCTGGCGCTTGACCCCACTTGGCTCCTCCAAGCCCTGTTGAATTACATGAAATAGATCCTCCAACTGTAGCCGCGTGACCACTGTAGGGTCCTCTATATCCTAACTTAAATCCCTTTTTCTCTACTTCGTATAGAAGAGCCGCCCACGTTATTCCGGTTTCTGTCTCAACTATCAGTCTCTCTTCGTCTATGTCCAGTACTTTATTCAGTCTGGTCATGTCGATCACTATGCCTCCTTTAGTCGGGAGACAGGCGCCGCACATCGAGGCTCTGCCACCAGTAGCCATTACCGGAGTTCTGGTCTCATTGGCTAGCTTCACTATATCTACTACTTCCTCTACTGAGCCTGGCCGCACTACTATATCTGGCTTATGCGGAGGTAAAGGAGAAGCATCACGAGAATACGCGATTAAAACATATTCTTCATCGCTGGCATACTGGTCTCCTACAATCTCTTTGAGCTTGCTGAGGAGAGGATAGTTAGACATGATGATCTGAAGTTAACTGTATGGTCGGCGTATAAATTATTTTCCACGTAAAAAGTAATGTTTAATAAGCTAGTCTACTATTGAACATTGTTGCTAGATGATGAAGAATATTGAATGAACTGGTGATTGTCCGGATGCTCGCTGATTTTGATAGAAATTCATAAAAACTTAGATAACGTTTAATACTCAATGATATGGGCTGGAGTAGACGGCGGCGCCACAAAGACATTAGCACTAGTCTTGTCGGATAAAGGTGAAGTAGGTGTCGGAATAAGTGGTCCGTCTAATTACCATGACGTAGGACTTGAGAAAGCGGTCGCAAATATCAGGGAAGCTATTGAGGGATCTTTAAAGGACATAGGGGAGCTCCCTGTTTTCGCCGCATGCTACGGACTAGCCGGATTAGATTCTCCCAGCGACTTTAAAATCGTAGAGAAGGCGATAGTTGAGGCAAATATAGCTGAGAAAAATTTTGTAGTGCATGACTCTGTCATAGCTATCTATGGGGCTACAGGAGGTGAAGCAGGAATAATAGTTATAGCTGGGACAGGCTCTGTTGCTGCCGGAATAGACGACGAAGGCAATTACGTTAGAGTAGGGGGATGGGGTCCCTTGCTGGGAGACGAGGGTAGTGCTTATATGATTGGAAGAGAAGCCTTAGCTCGCGCTCTAAAGGCATACGATGGTAGAGGAGAAAAAACTTCTCTACTTAATAGAATTAAGGAGAAGTTTGGCTTAAGTCAAGTAGAAGAGATAATTGACGTCTTCTATAGGAAGGGTGTGAGTGTGACTGAAGTAGCTTCCCTAGCCAAAATAGTTAGCGAGGAAGCGCTCAAAGGAGATAGTGTCGCTATTGATATTTTAAGGAAAGCTGCAGAGGAGATAGGAATTCACATAGAGGCCGTATATCGTCGTTTAAATATGTCTGGCCGGGTGGATGTTGCTTTAATAGGAGGAGTCTTCAGAGCGGGAGAACTTGTGTTAGGACCTCTGAGAAGCTATTTATCTAGAAAAGGTATTGAAGTTAACTTGACTAAGCCTAGGTATCCTCCAGCCGTCGGAGCTTTAATAATTGCTTTAAAGAAGACTAAACCTGAGCTCCTCTCCGTAGAGATTCTCGAGAAAGTAAGAACTATTGCAGAGAGATACTATGGTTAAGTGCTCTGAATGCATGTTTTTTGAAGAAATATATGAGGGGACGGGAAACTGCTTAAAGAAGAAAGTATATATTCTGCAGCCTGATCGTGAAAGAGACTGTGAGTTCTTCGTTCCTAGGGATGTTACTAGAGAAGATTTCTATGATAGAGTAATTCCGCTGATACTAAAGGAGAAGAGAAGAGGCGCGAAGAGAAGTCTATTTGATAGATTCAAAAAGTTTTTAAGTAAGTATGGTAAAGAGAGGGGGAAGTAGGTCGAGTGATATTCATGTTTGCGGCTAGTTATGACGAAATCGTCATAAGTTCCAGGAAAGGTATCACGATCTTTAACTTTCCGCTAAGATTTTATAAGAAATACTTAGCTGATAAGCTCAAGTTCGTGAATGTTTTATCAATAAAGAGAAGATACGATTACTATGCTGGCCCCAGAGTGCTAGTCAAGGTAAAAGACCAAGACGCCGCAGAAATACGGGCGTATTTGCTTGTGGTTTTAAGCGAAGACTATGACTGGAATCTATTAGAGTACTACGAGGAGAGTCTCTAGCAGTGATGAAATATTCTTTTTGTGTGACTACTAATAGAGGTCTAGAGGATATAGTAGCGAGAGAAATTTCTGTACTAGTGCCAGATGCCGAAAAACTGGAAATAGGCAAGTCTAGAGTATATTTCGAGGCAAATAAGGAAGCTGTTTACCTGCTCAATTTGTGGTCTAGAACTATACATAGGCTTCTAATGGTCCTAGGCAGAGAGAGATGCAAGTCTTTAGAGGATATATACTGTTTCGTATCTTCTCTTGACTTCACAGGTATTATTGATAGAAAACAGACGTTCGCTGTAAGAGCTGAGAGAAGCGGGAAACATAAGTTTTCGAGCCCTGAGATAGCTGCTACAGTGGGTCAAGCAATTATAGATAGTTATCTAAGAGATACTGGAGCAAGCCTGCGTGTTAACTTGAAGTTCCCGGACGTGGAGTTCATGTGTTACCTCGTAAACGATGATTTTATGATTACTGTTAATACTACTGGAGAGTCGCTACATAAGCGGAACTACCGAGTATATAATCATCCAGCAGCTCTTAAAGCCACGATCGCCTCTTCACTTATCATGCTGTCAGAGTGGAAAACAGAGGAGCCATTTCTTGACCCCATGTGCGGAGGAGGAACGATAGCTATAGAAGCAGCACTTATCGCTCGAAATATCGCTCCAGGACTCTTTAGAAAAGCTTCCTTTTTCTTTGAAAGACTTCTTCCTTTTGATAGAGATGAATATCTCAAGGTTAGAGACGAGGCTGAAAGAAGAGCCAATCATGGAGTATACTCTATCACAGCTATCGATATATCGCCAAGGCATCTTAAAGGAGCGCACTTAAATGCATTAAGTGCAGGTGTACACGATACTATTAGATTTATTAAAGGTGATGCACGGTTTCTAGAAAAGTACATGGATATTCAGCCGCGGGTCGTAGTAGTTAATCCCCCTTACGGCATTAAGCTTACGAGAATGAAGCATGTCCCCATCCTTTATAGGGATTTCTTGAAATCCTTGAAAAAAGTTACTGAAAGAGCATGTTTAGTCGTGATTACAGCGGCTACTAGGGTATTTAGAGAAGCCTGTAAGGAGGCTGAAATCTCTATTGTTGAGAGAAGACTCATCTTACATGGAGCTCTGCAGACAACTGTATTTAAGTGTGTAATCGGGTAGCACCCGCTTTCATCCTAGCCTCAAGAGGGGGTGTCGGCGGATGTCGCGGGCTCAGTCTTAGAGTCTGCTTCACAAATATATTTTTATCACGCTGCTCGATAGCCAAAATATGATAGATATCTCGATAGCCGCTGATGTTAAAAGAGATTATGAAGGTATAGCTCTAGGTATAGGGATAGTCTCAGGTGTTACTGTTAGAAAGAGTGGAGATAAAGAGAGAAGGCTTCTAGAGAATATTACTTCGATTATCAGGTCTAGGTATTCGCTCGAGATTCTTAAAATAGATCCTGTTGTCCGTGCTTACCGAGACTTTTATTGGCGATTAGGCATAGATCCTACTAAGACTAGACCTGCTAGTGAGGCTCTTGTGAGACGGGCTCTGAGAGGGAAAATTCCTCTAATAAATAATGTTGTGGATGCTGGGAATGCTGCTTCTATGGAGACCTTAGTGCCGATAGGGCTTTATGACGTAGATAGGATAAAAGGAAATGTACTGCTTCGCTACGCAAAGGAGGGAGAATTCTTTCTTCCTATTGGTGGAAAGCCCGAGAAACTTACTAGGAAGAGTATTGTACTAGCCGACGAGGAGAAAGTACTTCACGTCTTTCCGCATAGAGACTCTCAGTTTACTATGATAAGAGCCAGCACAAAAACTGTGCTGATAATATCGTGCGGTGTTCCTGGAGTACCTTTAGATTTAGTACAATCTGCTCTCAAAAAGACCATAAGGTATATTTTGCTACTAGCTGGGGGCAAGGTTTCCTTTGAGACCATTAGGCAGTAAACTGATGAAATTTTCAAAGTTCTCAAATTTCGACAAATAGTTTTCTATAATTTCCCTCTTCTTCTCTTTAGTTACATAGACTACTACCAGTCCTTCGCGGGGTTGTCCGTAGACAACCGCTGCCCCTAAAGGAGCCTCAACAATAGCGGGAAGTGTTAGCAGGTCTTCTTCTCCTTCAACTAATATTACATACTTTTCACAACTCTTCACCTCTCTTAGAGCCTTTCTTACTGCTAAGTAAGCGTCAATAGTAATAGTGCTTCTCGGGTTACGTACTTTCAGAATTTTATAAGACGATAGAAGTAGCTCTGCTCTAGTATCTTTTTCCCTCAGAGTTCTTCTGTCTATTATACATACTTTGGGTTCTAGGCCAGCAGTTATGATATTATATGTGACAAAGTCTCCTACGGTGATTAATAGCCAAACACACCACTTCGAAAGTTTCTGCTTCAGACATACTATTGTTTCAGAGGGGTGACCTCTAATTAAGAGACCTAGCGGCTTTCTTAGCGCAACTCTGAGCTCTTCTGTTAGCTTTAGCGACATTACTTTTTCAATTAGTGTTAGGGAGAGACTCTCTAAAATACTTTCGGAAAAATATTACATCTAAAATCATTGAGAGAAATTTGACCAGAGCATGAATAGCTAAAGATAAATATTATTTCACTTAGGAGTATCGAGGTAGTAGTGAAAATTTATCCAGCTGAGAAGGAAGCAGGTCCTGTAGAGTATAAGCTTAAGATAAGAAGGTCAGCTGAAAAAATTGAGAAGCTCGCTACTCAGCTCAAATATAGATTAGGGGAGGGAGGAGGGGAGGCATTTCTAGTTATCGGAGTAACTGACGAAGGAGAACCTCTCGGCTTAAGCGAGGAGGAGCTTGAGGAATCACTGAGAGTACTTGATGAAGCTTCTAAGAAAATTAATGCCGTCTGGAAAATAGTTCAAGTAGCTCAGGGTAAGCGAGGAAAGGTTGTTGAAGTATTCCTACGTAGAAGTAGACTTGACACGCCTCCTATCTTTCTAAACATTCCTGTTCTAGGAAATGTAGACAGCGGAAAGTCTACACTAATAAGTGTCTTATGCACAGGAGAGCTTGATGATGGAAATGGTCTGGCTATGTCTAAGATAGCTAGGTATCTTCATGAGATAGAAAGCGGTAGAACTTCTTCAATTACGCCAAACTACTTAGGATTTGATGTCGACGGAAATGTAGTCAATCATAGGTTATTAGATCCCCTGGAAGAATCTGAAATATTTTTAAAAAGTTCTAAAATATTGATATTAATAGATCTAGGTGGTCATGAAAGATACTTAAGAACTACGTTAAAGGGCGTCATGGGTCGTGCACCTGATTACGCTATGTTAGTTGTAGCTGCAAACGCGGGTCTTATAGGAACAGGGAAAGAACATCTAGGATTATTAGTAGCTTTAAAGATACCTTTCTTTGTTGTCGTGACGAAAAAGGACTTAGTTCCTCATGAAATTTTAGGGAGAACACTTACTGGTCTTTACGCACTACTCAAGATGCCCGGTGTTAGGAAGATACCTTTACTTATAGAAAATGAGGACGATATAGTTTTAGCGGCAAGACTTGTTCCAAAAGCGCGAGTGGTTCCGATATTTATAGTGTCTAATGTTACTGGTGAAGGATTAGATCGTTTGAACAAGTTTTTGAATCTACTTCCTCCGCGAATGAGATGGAAGGAGAAAAGAAAAAGAGAATTTTTAATGTATGTCGAGCATGTATTTAACGTCAGAGGAGTAGGATTGGTGGTAAGCGGGCTTGTTCTGGAGGGAGAAGTCAGAGTAAATGAGAGGGTATTAATAGGTCCTGATAGCAGAGGACTGTTTAAGTCTGTTCGAGTGAAGTCTATTCATGTGAATAGAGTAAGTGTTGATAGTGCTCAAGCGGGTCAGGAGGCATGTTTAGCTATTCAGGGAATAGGTTTTGACGAAGTAGTAAAGGGTATGTGTCTTACCTCAAAGCGTCTTCAACCTAAATCCATAAGGTCTTTTGAGGCTGAAATTAAGATTCTTCACCATCCCACTATGATCAAGAGAGGTTATCAAGCAGTATGTCACATACACACGATACGTCATGCAATTGTTTTTGAAAAAATGTCCAAAGAACCTCTTAGGACAGGAGATAGTGCTATCGTTCATTTAAGGTTTCTCTACCGACCATGGTATATCAGGAAAGGAGATGTCTTTATTTTTAGAGAAGGGAGAACCCGAGGATTAGGTGTAGTGACTCGAGTTAGCTAAACTTTTTCAGCATTGCTACCTATATATCGTGAGAACATGAGTAAAAAGAGAATCGTTACCTTACTTGATGAAACTCAGGCTAAGCCCGGTTATCGATTTGTAATCTATAGTATCCCGGATAAATGTAAGAAGTGTAAGCTGTATAAAGCCTGTCTCTCTAAGCTCAGGCCTGGAAGAACTTATAGAGTAGTTTCTGTCAGGAAAAAGAAGCATATTTGTCCTCTTACAAATAGGGAAGTAGTTGTAGTAAAGGTGGTCGAAGAACCCATGTATATAGCTTTACCTTCATCTAAGGCTATAGAAGGAGTTACTATGACTTATAGAGAAGACTTAGCCTCATGTCCTAGTAAGGTTTATTGTAGGTATCGTAAGTACTGCGACCCCTCGCCGGGCATAGTAAAGGGAACTAAGGTAAAGATTAATAAGCTAATATCTAAGATAAAGTGCATGAGAGGTCTTGATTTAGTCTTAGTTGAGGTAGATGTATTGAAGTGATGAAAAGCGGGCTAGAGATAGATGATCGAAACGGTTTGCTCTGATTATAACTCTATTTTTACTCTGAGTTTAACCGCATGTCTTCTGCTAAGGTACACTAAGGTCTCTAGTATTTCTTCTTGGGATAGTCCTGTGCTTCGAGATATTTCATCTATGAGAGCATGTAGTGGAACTGTTTTTGAGCCTTTAGAGATTAGTGAGAGAACCGCCATTATTCTCGCATATTTTTTAGAGGAGGATTCTTCCATTATTTTCTCAAAGTACTCTATTATTTCCTTTATTTGATTCTCTAAATCAGATACTTCAGCGAGATATACTCCGTTAGCTAGCTCAGCAGAAGCCTTTATTATATTACTTCTTATTACTCTTATCCTCTCAAATCTTACTCTAGCTTCTTCGGCTTTCTCAAGTGATATAAGTGGCTTGATTTGATAGTAGAGCTTAGCGGCTGCTTCGCAAAGTTCTAGGACTGTAGTTAGCCTCTTCTTGTAGTTCTGGTCAAACCTATATAGAAGGCACTTTATTTCTCTATAACTCTTTTTAAGTTCATCTGCTAAAGCATAGGGATCCGGGATATCAGGATTTTGTAGTATGCGCTGACTTTTCCTCTCTAACCGCATTAGATTAGAGTATATATTTTCATCTAGTTTTCTTACTACCTCCTTGTTTTTATCAATTTTGCTTAATATTCTTTTTAACTCTTTTTCAGCCTCTAGACATTCCTCAAGTCCTTTAGCGTATCTAGTTAGTAGTTCTAAGTAGCTCCTTAACTTTGTCCCGTACTCTTCTAGGTTTTTCTCCAAATTCCGAGAAATCCCATAGACTGGTGGAGGCTGTGGGGGAGTGTTCGACTTGATAAAGTTTTCGAAAAGTGGTTTTACTACAGAATCTTTATTGCTCGAGTATCTCTCGTTAAGCAGATTGATTATGCTCTCTACTTGTTTCCTAAGCTCTGATACTTCATTTACTTTTCTGGACAGTTCGTTTAAAAGCTGATCTAGGGTTTTCTCCTTAGTTACTACTCTAAGTTTCACACTGTCTACTTTGAGTAGAGAGCTATTTTAAGTAACGCTTACTATACTGTCGTGATTTCAGGATATATTGTGGTGAATCTGTTTCCTCCCACATGGTATATTAGTTTAACTTTGCTGAGATTCCATGCTTTTTCGAAAAGATCTTCGTTGACATAAGCTTCCACTACTTCTCCTACGAAAAGCACGTGGTCTCCTGTCTTAAGCTCTGCTCTAACTACACATTCAAGATTCGCTACACAGTCTTCGATTAGTGGCGCTTTAATTTTTCTGGATTTCATTAACTTGAAGCCATATTTAGCTATTTTATCGACTTCCTCTCCACTTTCTCTTCCACATGCAAATACTTTTTCTAAAAGACTCCAGTCAGGTATGTTTACTCCAAAGTCTCCAGTTTCTTTTACAAGCTTATAGGTATATCTCTCAGGAGCTATACTGACTGCGATCATAGGGGGCGAAAAGCTTGTAGGCATACACCAGGCGAAAGTAGCTATATTAACTTTACCGTCTTTGCTCGCAGAGGTTACAAGTACTGTCAATTTTGGATGAAGCAATCTATATGCAAATGCTTTGCTAACGGTTTTCTTCATCGATATATCTATCAGCGCACGAAATATTAATCTGGTGATATTCACTATCTACGAAATATTTAATTCGAATGCTGCTCTCGCTCTAAACATGAGACTAGAGGAGGCTAAGTTAAGGGCTGCTGAAAAAGCGCTAAAGATGGTTAAGGATGGTATGGTTTTAGGCCTTGGCTCCGGCTCTACTGTGGCTAAATTTATTAAGCTTCTTGGAGAAAAGATTGGCTACGAGTTTACCGAGATTTATGGTGTTCCCTCGTCCTATGATACTGAAATTTTAGCTAGAGAAGTAGGCATAAAAATAGTTTCCTTAAACGATTACTTCCCAGATCTAGCAGTTGATGGAGCTGATGAAGTTGATAGAGATTTTAACTTAATAAAGGGGGGAGGAGGTTGCCATACCCGAGAGAAAATCGTCGATTACTCTTCAGGAGAATTCGTAGTTATAGTAGATTACACTAAGCTAGTTACCCGCCTCGGTTTAAGAAAACCTATACCCATTGAAGTGCTTCCTTTCGCGCTAAGATTAGTAATTCGTACTCTTTCAAGGCTTGGCAGAGCGGAGATTAGACGCTGTAAGGGAGGAAAACTTGGTCCAGTCGTGACTGACAATGGAAACTTTATAGTTGATCTGAACTATGGTAGACCAATAGAGGATATTGAAGCACTTGATAGAGAGCTGAAATCTATACCTGGAGTTATTGAGACAGGACTTTTTTATGGCAGTAAAGTGTCTAAGGTTGTGGTCGGATATCCTGATAGAGCCGAAATATTATTTAAGTAGCTTGATGAAACCAGGGTGTTCTCTGGAGCCAACAGCTACTTGATATGTCTTTTCTCCTGAGGACTTGACTTCAACAAGTACTCCGTTTATCACTACTTTCTCTTCCTCTGAGAATATTCCCGAATAAACTCCATTAAAGCATACTAGTTCTTTAAGAGATTCCCTAAATATATGAGAAACATTTAGTGGTTTTATCTTATAGGTATATGGGAAAAAGAGAGATTCCACAGGATCCAGTATTACAGCTTTAAGTTCTATTCTGCCAATAACCCTATATACTTTTTCTCCATACTTTTCTCTAACTTCTTCAGGTTTTCTCACGAAAGATACTGAGAAATTCTTGTTAAGAAATACACCTTTATCAACTTTTCTTCTGTATATCTCCTTTGCGGTCTCTGGAGGCACATTGTATACTTTTATGATCTTGTTTACCCACTCTTTATCGCATTTTGAGATATCCATATTTTTCAGGACATCTAGTACTTTCCAGGATTCACGCAGCCCGTAAATTACTAGATTTATATCTGAGAACCTTTCGTTATGTATCTTTAAGAGAATAGATCCTGTTACCCCTAGGCTTTTTAGCGGGATATTGCTACGAGAAGACAGTTCTTTTGCGAGTTCTACCGCTATGCTTTCTAAGTTGCTCAAATTTTTCTCCTTAAGTAATTCACCTAAGCGTTTTTCTGGCATATAGTGCTCATCTATGCATATTATGGGTATTCCTACTACTTTGCAGCCTAATACTTTATCGTAATAAACATATTCTCTGAAAAGTTCTTCAGCCATTTCTATACTTTTAGAGATCTCTTGAATAGAGTAAGTTTTGATCAACCTTATGTACACCTTGCCCTCTCTCTTCCATACGCTTTTACCCTTTTCCGCGACTAGATACTTGGGAAATGATATTACTTTAGCTAGAGGATGCAGATAACCTACTACGCACGCAATTAGTCTTCCTGCTTGGATGTAATCTTTGTCTAGGTAAGGTCTAGTTGACTGAACTTCATGTAAGTAATGTTTTTTCTTCACACTCATTCTGAAGCCTATTCACTTTTCCTCAAAAAGTTTATATAGATTTTATGAGATAGCCAGTAAAAGGGCGGGATCATGGACTTGTATAGCAATCTACTACTTGGCTTCATTGTGACGCTGGCTATAGGTCTTCCCTCTTATAAAAAGAAATTCGTTAGCTTCTCAGGACTCTTCGCAGGTCTGGTCGTCGGCATGCTAACTTTTGTTGGAGGCCCCGCTTGCTTTTTAGTAATAATGGTGTTTTTCCTTAGTTCAAGTATATTAACTAAGCTAGGTTACCACTCCAAGGAGGTTAAGGGAGCAGCTGAAAAGAAAAGCGGTAGAACAGCTCTCCAAGTAATATGTGCCGGCGGAGTAGCTGGTGTTGCCGCTTTCCTTAAAGGACTTTATGAAGCGAGAGCCCTTATTTGGCCTGACCCAAATCAGCTGTCACATGTTCTCACAGTAGCTTTTCTCGGAGCTGTGAGCTCAGCTAACGCTGATACCTGGGCTGTTGAATTAGGTCTTCTTTCAGAAGAAGAACCTAAGCTGATAACTAACTTGAAGAAAAAGGTTCCGCCCGGTACTTCAGGAGGAGTCACGAAACTAGGAACTTTAGGATCTTTCCTAGGAGCTCTCTTAATAGCAGCTGTCTCAGCCGCGCTTTACCAACATGTTTCTCCTCCCTTTGAACAAATGGATCCGCTAGCTATACTTATTATAACTTTCATATCAGGTTTTACTGCCGAGAAAATAGATAGTTTCCTTGGAGCTACCGTGCAGGTAAAGTATTGGTGTCCCAAGTGTAAGAAAGAGACTGATAAAAAAGTACATAAGTGTGGTAGCTCAACAGAGTACCTACGAGGAATAAAGATAATCAGCAATGAGGCAGTCAACTTGATCTCCACTTTAGCAGGAGCTCTTCTGGCGTCCTGCCTCTACATAGCGCTATATGATTAACATGCCTCGACCTAAAGACTTGAGATTTTATCAAGAGCGCTTAGACTTGTTTTATAGACTTAAGTTCTCTAAGTGTACTGTCAGATGGCATGCATACGAGTATTTAATATTGTGCAGAGACTTTATTTGCGTCATACTCTTAGAACCTTGGAAAAGCAAAGCATCCTTATATTTTCGCGGAAACACTAGTAAAGTAGAGAAACTAGCCAGTATTTTGGAAGAGTATTCTCTTAAAGATATAGAGATTGTAAAGCTAGCCTGAAGTTATTCAAGCTCGTAGAGATAGATTTATTAGAAAGAAAAGAAAAATATTACCTGGAGCCCGCCGGGGAAAGTGGGGCATTGTTCGGCATCTCAAGTTAAGTGCCTCAGTGAATCATTTTTAAGGAAAACAGCGATGATGATTCAAGTGATGTCTTTGATTCAAGAAAACATTATTAAGTTTATTAAGCCCCCAATGGCGGGCTCAGAATTCGTACTTTTCTCCAGGCTTCAGTATTACGACTTTTGTGCCTATACCTTTATCTTCAACAGCTTTCTGGAAATCTTTGGGATCCTTGTCTATAGGTGGGAATGTTCCATAGTGCATTGGTATCGCTACCTTAGGCTTAATTAGCGTAATGAACTCTGCTGCTTGAAGAGGATCCATTGTATATAGCCCGCCGATAGGCACTAAAGCTATATCTACTGGGTAGAGATCTGCATATAGTTTAATGTCGTAGAATAGCCCTGTGTCTCCTGCGTGATATATAGTTGCTTCTTTTCCTCTAATTACGTATCCTACTTCTCTACCTCTTTCTGCTGAGTGAAAAGCTGGTACGAGTATTACTTCTATGTCTTTAATTTTAATACTCCCGCCGATATTCATTCCATAGGCTTTCCGGACTCCCTGATTGTTCATATAGTTGGCTAGCTCATATATACCCGCAAAGGCCGCACCAGTCTTCCTGGCTATTTTTACAGCATCTCCTAGGTGATCCCCGTGGTCATGCGTTACTAAGATTAAATCTGCACGCTTAATCTCTTCTATTTTACACGCTGCCTTGGGATTTCCAGTTATCCAGGGGTCGATTAATATTGTTCTGCCATCTAGAAAAATCTCAAAAGCTGCGTGTCCGAGCCACTTAACATAGCCCATTTTTATCCCTTTATTACTTGTTTACCTCCAGTCTTAAAGCTTTCTTCGCACAGACATTAACACAGCTCATGCATTTGATACATCTCTTCGTGGTTAGCTTGTCGTAAGATGTTATATCAATGTTCATCGGACATTCTATTTCACATAGCCTACAGTTAACACATATCTCTGAATTGCGTTTAATTGTAAGTACTGAGACTTTATTAAAATAGCCCATGAGAACTCCTAATGGGCATATCCATCGACAAAAGGGTCTTGGAGTTATAAGTGATAAGAACAGTATTATAGCCACTATTGCTATTCTTAAAATAGCCCACGGAGTAAGCGTCACTACTCCTGTGTATACAGCTTCGAGAATACGCGACGGCAGTATTATTAGGAGAGTGGCTGAGGGGCAGAAGGAACAGAAGGGGCCTTCATAGAATGTCTCGTCTATTATGTTTCCATAAGTAGGTAGCTTAAGAAAAATCATTCCCGCAGTACTAAGACCATATAGTACTGTTGTAAGCAGCACTACTAGGAGTACTGCATCTTGTAAGAAAGATACTTCAATAGGTATTTTATTTTTCTTTCCCGCAATTCTCCATAAAAATTCTTGAATTAGCCCGAAGGGACATATCCATCCGCAAAAAGCTCTTCCGAGAATGGCTCCTATCACTAGGAGAGAGCCTATAACTAAGAGCGGTACTTGCCCTCGGGCTAGCATTCTCTGAAGCGCTCCCATCGCGCAGACTACTGTACTGCTCGGCTTATTGACTACTATCATGACACCCATCGAGAAACAATTCAAGACTGGCAGTGAGATACCTGTGACACCTGCTCGAATCCAGGGCTCGAAGAATCTTAAGTTCATTAAAATAAAGGAAATTATAGCTAATATTACTCTCAAGTGCATTATTTTTCCGCGTGCTTTCATATAAGCCCCTGAGACTTAAGGAGTTAAGCCTTTAAGACAGCTCGAGCACGGAATTTTTATTAGGCTCTGGAGGTAACTCCAGTCGCCGTTTATCATCCCCTGGTATATAAGAACACTTCCTATAAGTAAAAATAGTATAGCGAAGAAAAACCGCTTTCCAGGTTTTCGTTTTTCTTTCGCTTTTCTTTCAGCTCTCGAGGCGAATCTGTAGCCGCAGCGAGTGCATACTTTGCTGTTGGGTAGATTTAGGGCACCACACTGAGAACACTTTATAGCGCCTTTACTGATAGCTTTTTCTTCTAATTCCTCAAGTTTCCTTCTTTGCTCCTCTATTATCTCTTCTAGTTCTCTTCTCTGACTTTCATACGCTTCATCACCTATTATATCTCTTAACTCTTCCAAAGTAATTAAATTATTTTTATTTTTTTCTAGATTTTCTAATATACTATTGTATTCTTTTATTAAGTCTTCTACAGCTGGCTCAGGTTTTGACGCAACCTGTACTATTTCTACCGGAGGCTTTTCTGCAGGCAATTCTTCAGTTTTCTCGCCAATTAGTTCTTCTAGTGAAACTTCCTCTTTCTCTACTTCTACTTCTGCTGGCACTTCTTCTTGTTCGCTTATCTCTGCGAAAACTTCTTCGACAGATGAGGGTTTTCTTTCACCTATTGAGACTATTTTCTCTAGATCTTCTAGTGATAGAGATACTATTCTGCCTTGTTCTTCTCTAAGACAAGGCGGCGAGGAAGGATCTTCGATATTTATACCTAATTTAAGGCACCTGTTATTAGAGAAAAATATACATTCCCTACAGTCCTTCGGCACAGTTATCTCCTAATCACTCTCCCATTAGCTTATATATTAAGCTATTTGCTTCTGCTAACATTAAACATACTTTAATAAGATACCCACCACTTCTCGCGAAGTTTTAGCTACTGGGACTCCTGCCTTTTCGAAGGCTTTGATTTTGCTTTCAGCTGTACCCATACCCATGCTTATGATAGCTCCAGCGTGACCCATACGTTTTCCTGGAGGAGCTGTTCTCCCAGCTATGTACGCTATTACAGGTTTCGAGTACCTTTTTTCTTTAATCCATTTGGCTAGTCTTTCCTCCATACTTCCACCTATTTCCCCTATCACGACTACAGCTTTTGTTTCTTCGTCTTCCTCAAATAGCTTTAGTACTTCAATGAAGTCTGTTCCTACTATAGGGTCTCCTCCTATGCCAACACACGTGCTTTGACCTAGCCCTGCTTTTGAAATTGCGTGGGCTATTTCATAGGTTAGTGTCCCGCTTCTTGATACTATTCCGACTACTCCTTTTTCGAAAATATGGCCAGGCATTATTCCGACTTTGGCTACTCCAGGAGATATTATTCCTGGGCAGTTAGGTCCGATTATTCTTGTTCCTTTAAGCCGAGCGTATGTTATGAAACGAAGTTCGTCATGTATAGGGATGTGTTCTGTTATCACCACTATGAGCTTTATTTCAGCGTCTATTGCTTCGTATACTGCGTCAGCGGCGTAGGGTGCTGGTACAAAGACTATAGACGTGTTTATAGACGGATTTTCACGTAAAGCTTCTTCGACGCTATTGTATACTTTTACGCCATGTACTTTCTGCCCGCCTTTACCGGGAGTAACGCCAGCTAGTATTTTAGTGCCATATTCTAGCATGGCTTTTGTGTGAAAACTACCCTCTCTTCCAGTTATTCCCTGGACGAGAACTCTGGTTTCTTTATTTACGAGTATCATCTTACCACCTTTACAGCAGCCAGAGCGGCTTCTTCCATAGATTCGTAGACATTAATTCCTGCCGACCGTAGTATACGTTTTCCTTCTTCTTCATTTGTTCCCATCATTCTCACGAAAATAGGTTTTTCTACTGATGCTTCTTTGACTGCAGCCACTATTCCCTTAGCTACTTCATCACATCTTGTGATTCCTCCTAAAATGTTTACTAGAATTACTTTAACTCTAGGATGTTGTAAAAGCACCTTTACGGCTTCTTTTACTCTTTCTGCTCTAGCGCCTCCACCTATGTCTAAGAAATTTGCTGGTCTTCCTCCGTAGTGAAATACTAGATCCATTGTAGCCATAGTGAGACCCGCGCCATTGCCTATAACTCCTATATCTCCATCAAGTTCTACGTAGCTGAAGCCTTTTTCTTTGGCTATTTTCTCGTATTCTGTATACTCCTCTTCGGGCTCTTCTATATCAGGGTGCCTGTACTTCGAATTATCGTCTATTATCATTCTAGTGTCTAGAGCTATTAAGTCTCCCCGCGTAGTTACTGCTAACGGGTTTATTTCTACTAGTTCACAGTCATATTTTCGCATTATTTCATACATCGCCTTGATTATTTTATATAAATCTTTTTTCTGATTACTTGTAAGTGATAGAAAGCTCAGTATTTTCCTTATTTGGTAGTCTAGTAGTCCTACTAGAGGATTTATATTTACTCTTAGAAGATCCTCCGGGTGCTTCTTAGCTAGCTCCTCTACATTTACTCCTCCTCTACGTGAAACCAGGAAACAGTATACTCTGTTGTCTCTGTCTACAGTAATGCTGAGAAAATACTCTTTTTCAAATTGAACTTTCTCTACTACGAGAACCTTCTTTACAACGCAGCCCTTAATCTTTTTACCTAATAGATTTCTAGAAATCTTCTCTGCTTCCTCGGGAGTTTCTGCAAAAAGAATCCCACCAGCTTTTCCTCTTCCTGCCACAAGAATCTGTGCCTTTATTACAACAGGAGATCCTAGTTTTTCTGCTATTCTCCTTACTTCTTGAGGCGATGAGGCGACTTCTCCTTTAGGCACTGGTATGCCGTACTTCATGTAGATTTCTCTTGCCTGATATTCGTAGAGCTTCATTATATCACCAAGTGCTCTTGTCTTATAGTGGGGTATGAGATTTAACAGTTTCCTATTTTAGAGACTTCTGAATAAAATACATTGATAGCCGTGGTTGAGATAAAGCGTTTGTCCACTGGAATACGCGAATTAGATAAAATACTCTGTGGAGGAATACCAGAGGGGTTCTTCGTTACTCTTACAGGAGAACCAGGCACTGGGAAAACTATAGCCTGTTTACACTTCATCTGGGCGGGATTGACTAATTTAGAGAAATGTATTTATGTAACAACAGAGGAGAGCAGAGAGAGCATAATTAGGCAAGCTGCTCAATTTGGAATGAATTTTAGGAAAGCTTTAGATAACAATAGATTAATCATAATAGACGCTCTTATGAAAGAAAGGAATGATTATTGGAGTTTAAGAGAAGTTACTTTAGAAGAACTTTTAAGAAAAGTTATTGAAGCAAAAAAAGAGCTAGGCTCTCCGTGTAAAAGGCTAGTAATAGATTCTCTTAGCGCTTTCTGGCTTAAGGCTCCTTCTCTAGCTAGACAAATCAGCTATGATCTCAAAAGAATACTGAATAAGTGGAGATTTACAATATATGCTACTAGCCAGTATGCTATAACTACTGGTTCTGCATTTGGATGGGGTGCTGAACACATAGCTGACGGGATTATTAGATTTAAGCGCTCCATCAGAAGGGGGAGGCTCAGGAGATATATTCTCGTCGAGAAAATGAGGCAAACTCCTCATGATCTTAGAGTATATGAGATAGATATTGTGGATAAAATTGGGCTCGTGGTGCTGGGTCCTATAGAAGAACGCATAGAAGACCATGTTTTACCGAAAAGAGTTATGGAAAAAATAAGAAGGGTTACTGAGGAAAGCAGACCTTAGCTTCTAGACACCTGTTTTTCAGAAAGCATATCTTACAGAGTTCGCTCCTACAGTAGATTTTGTCGTGTATATAAAATAGTGTTTGAAGCCAGCCAGACAGCTTTCCAAAGGTTTGTGAGAAAAGACTTCTTAAACAGTCGCCAGTTAAGGGACATTCTTCGCATGTGTATTTAAGGCAGTACCTTTTAACTGGTAGTTTACTAAACCTAATTAAGTTAAGCTTCTTCACCATGGATATTAAGTGTTTATCACATGGTACAGCTTCTGTGCATGCTTCAGCAAACAATAGATAAGCGTCCGCTATTTTGGGCCCACACCATCTACACTTAAGTATGTTTCTTCTGATCTCCCAAAGATCCGCGCTCTTTCGACTTATATTCAAATCAATATAGTCTTTCAATGCTAATGGTAATTGTCTTAATTGAAAACTCGTTCCAATGAGTTTTAAGTTTCCTCGGACTATTTTCCCTAAGTCCCCCTTCGACATGAGCCATAGCTTTTTGCACCAATTTACGACATTCTTATGGTAGTCTGTTCTCCTTGAGAGAAATATTGCTATGAAAATGTATTCTTTATCTAAAGGATTTACTGAAAGTCCTACATCAGCATAATACTTTGTAAACGCTTTAGCTACCCATAGACTTTCTCCTTTCACTTGTGAAATATATGCGAGGGGATTAAACCATAGGCCTATAGTATACTTGAGGAGTTCATATGAAAGACTAGTGTAGATTACTCCGTTATCTCTTACTTCAATTAGTTTACCTTCATCTAAGCCGACTAGTTTAACATATTTATTTTTATCAATCTTCTCATAGAGAGCTAAATTGAATGAAGGATAGAAGGTGCGTTCTAAGTTAAAAGACTTGGAAAACTTTATTTTCCTCATTAGCTGCTGCTAATATGTCTACCTGTAAATTTTTCCTTTATCTCCCTCATTAATTTGTAGAAAAGAGTTACTTCACTGGTAGTTATTATATACTTATTCTCTCTTATACCAAAGGCTAAGTCTGATATGCTTTCATCCTTATCTATTAAAACTGATACACCTTCGATTTTATAACCTCTATAAAGAACTTTTCTTAATTTCGCTAAACATAGTATTTTTCTCGCATACGGCTCCTTTATCTTTGACAAGTAGTCTTCGTATTTTTCTGGACTTTTTCCACTCTTCGCTGTAATGTATTTAGCAAAAGCTTCTGCATATTCGGAGATATACTCTATAAAATCAATAATGGCATAAGGTCTATCTTGGTCTGATGCTGTAATCACACTTTCATATGCTCTCTCCACTCGTTTCCACATTCTCTTTAAAGCGTGCCGTAAAGGAGATAATCTATACATTTTCTCAGTTTAACTTCTCTTAATAAGTAATAAATATTAGCTATGAGTTGATTCCTTAAATTTAATTGTTTTTAAGTAAAAGATAATATATCTACTGAATATATGCTATTTCTTATAGTTCTCCATGATATTCTAAAGAAATTGTTATATTCTTTTATTATTTTTTTGTCACCTATGATTTTTCTGGTCAGCGGATCAGAGGGATAGCCTGATCCTATGTTTCCTAGGAATCTTTTAATTGATGAAATTAACTGATCTCTCATTACCTTGGCAATTATTGATGCGGCTGCTGTTGCTAGATATTTATCATCTGCTTTATGCTCACATACTAGGGTAATGCTAGTTACATGGAGTCTCTTAGCGATATTTTTCTTAAAGCTCTCAGCGTTTATTGAAGCAGCATCGATGTAAGCTACGTCTGGCTTAAGTATATTTAGAGCTAAGGCAAATATTTCAGCTTCTAGTGCTGTTAGGGAACTATTAGCTATATACGCGTCAATTGTAGGTGGATTTAAGATTACTATTAAGGTATTTTTTGCTTTATTTAATATCATTTTCGATAATTTTTCTCTCTTTTTAGGCAGTAATTTTTTGGAGTCCTTTACTCCAGCCAATTTCAAGAAATATAATGCTTCTTTTTCAGTAAAGAGTAAAGCTGCTATTATCATTGGCCCGACGACAGGCCCCCTCCCAGCTTCATCTAAGCCAGCTATCTTCAAATCCTCGCTAATAATGCTCACCTCTCAGGCACATAAATTATGTAAGCGTCATTAAAAAGACTCTCCATAAGTCCTGTTACTTGAATAGCTAGGTCTATTGGTATTAAACTTAGACTCTTATCAATAATTTCTACATTAATATTAAGT
>QMSB01000004.1 GCA_003650815.1 Thermoprotei archaeon
AGACAAGATAGAGTCGAAGAAATATTACTAGATACCTCTATTCTCATATAGAATTTATTAAAAAACTTTCACTAAGTTTAGTCAGCGAGGGTGATATTCATCATTAGTCAGACCGCTGAACGGGTCATCACTCT
Organism: Thermoprotei archaeon; assembly: GCA_003650815.1. Taxonomy (GTDB): domain Archaea; phylum Thermoproteota; class Thermoprotei; order Thermofilales; family B15-G2; genus B15-G2. The sequence continues at coordinate 135 of QMSB01000004.1, forward strand.
ACTATATTGTAATATATTGGACTCACTTATTTTCTCTACGTGAAGCGGATAGTCAAAGTAGGGCCTCAGAGGACTCCTGACGGATACTTTATTGCAGTCGCTCCTCCAGAGGCTAAGTCGTATTTAAATGATTTCTCAAATATTGAAGTCGAGGAAATGGGGACAGAAGTCATTATAAAGAGCCGAAGCAGAAGTACTTTAAAGAAAATTATTCTCGAATTGAAATCTAAGGGCTTTTACATCGAAGGACACCTATAGTAATCCTCTCTTTTAGCCTAAAGCCCTACTAATTCTTCATGTCTGCCTAGGAGTCTCAGGTAGTTGTTCTCAAGGAGATTCTCTTCCTTAGAGACTACATCAATGTTAGCTAAAACTAGAACTCCCTATTACTGTCTTTATTGACGTTAGCAGAAAACGGATTATAATATGAAAGAGGAAGCCGTCTTTACGTCATATAACCTTTTGAAAATCTGAATTAAAGCTTAATATGTCATTTAGTCTATTTAATTTATGCCTTATATAAGTGAGCTCACTGTTGATGAGGTTTATGATATTTTGAAGAAAACAGACACTGCTTATATTCCTGTAGGCTCCACTGAAGGTCACGGTTATCATCTGCCTATGGGTACTGACACATATATAGCTGAAGCAGTTTCTCTTCTAGCATCCGAGAAAACAGGAGGTCTCGTATATCCTTCAATACACTATTCGTTCGCTGGCGCTACTTCTGCTTTCAGGGGTACGATAACTATACCGTTAAGGCTTCTCTCAGAGCTAGTTAAAGAGATAGTTAAGTGCCTCTGGGGGCAAGGCTTTAGAAAAATCTTTCTCATAAGTATTCATGGTCCAAACGAGCTCGCTCTGAAGACTGCTGTAAGAGAGCTTTATGAGTACGACGAAGTCTTAGCAGTATACTTTAACCCATATACGGTGATCAGAGAAGAAGTGTTGAAAGAAGGATTTGATGAAGCATGGCTTGAAGCCTCTATTCTCTACGCTGCACTCAAAGTTCTAGGTAAAGATCATCTCACCGAGAAGTATCTTAAGAAGGTATCTGAAGAGAAAATAATTCACGTTCCTGGGCTAAGCGAAATAACTAGAAAGGGTGGATACACTGGTTTTAGGTACACTGACTTTACTCAGCATATGCCCTGGCGACAGAATATTAATTCTGAAAGAGGCTTGAAGCTACTAAAAGAAGCCGCAAATACACTAGCCGAGCTATCGATTTCGCTAGAAAAATACATAAATTATTTAAAAGAAAAGGGCTTTAAATACTATGTTTAAATACTATCACTGGCTATACTTTGTCGTATACTGATGGATTCCAGTCACGTACCTCATATTCTTCTTTTTCTTCTTTCTTCAGTATTATCTTGAAGGGCGGCAGGTTATGCATGAGCACTACACCCGGACCCATTATATTACCCGGCATAAGCAGTGCGCCGACTCCAGTACGAGAGTAGTCTCCTAGCATTCTCCCATGGGAGACACTTAGAGTACAAGTGAGATGCCCAGACCCCAGCTTAGGGGCCAGGCGGGTTGATAATAGCATTAAGTAAACATTACACTAGCAATACTCAGTACTTTAACAGAAAACCATTAATATTTATTGGTTTAAATGAAATATAATGCAGCATACAATATTTTAAGAAAGTATAGCGACGTGAAATTGAGTGAAAAAGAGTTGAAGAGACTTCTTAATAGTCCTACAGCAGCATACGCATATTTGATTAAAGAACAGAAGTGGTTGAAAGAAAATATTTAGTTTCTTTACCCCGAAAAGGGAACACCCCACTAGCCCTTTCGGTCACCTGACCGAGGGGTAACCCGCTTGACCCCCCAGGTCACGATGAAAGGCCAGCCAGCCTAGAGCTAAAAGGGAGTCTCAAAAGTGAGATGTGCTCGGAAATGTAGAAGGTTATTTAATGTTTTAAAGAGTAATAGTGTTGATGAAAGTGGAGGTCTACGGTTTAGGCGAAGTACTAGTAGATATCATTCCTGAGGAGCCGGGTAAATATCGTGAAGGAACTAAGCTTACTGTACATTTTGGTGGAGCGCCAGCAAACACTATCATAGGTGTTTCTAGACTAGGGCATAAAGCAGGTTTGATAGCTGCTGTAGGCGAGGATCTTTTCGGAGAATTTATCCTAAGTACGCTTGAGAGAGAAGGAGTTTACACTAAGTGGGTTAAAGTCAAGAAGGCTAGAACGAGTTTAGCGTTTGTTGTGCTCGAGGAAGGTGGTGAGCGGTCGTTTTTCTTCTACAGAAAGCCTTGGGTTGAGACAGCTGACACTATGCTTAAGCTATCTGATGTTGATTTAGATGACGTATTAAAGGCTAAAGTAGTGCATGTGTCTGGTGTTTCTACAGCATATGCTCCTCTAAGCGACACTGTTTTCGAAATAATGAGGGCTGCATATGAAAATGGTCTTGAAGCATCATTTGACCCTAACTATAGACCTGATATCTGGGGATCTGGTGAGAGAGCTCTAAAAACTTTTGATAAGTATTTAAAGTATACTACTTTGCTTACAATGGGTTTAGATGAACTTACAAGCTTGTTCAATACATCAGATTACAGGAAAGTATCAGAAGAAGTCTTAGAAAAATATCCCTCGCTGAAGTGGGTTGCTGTAAGACTCGGAGCTAGAGGAGCATATGTTAAAACAAGGGAAACAGAAGTCTACCAGCCTGCTTTCAGAGTGAAGGCAGTAGACACTACTGGAGCAGGAGATGCTTGGACAGCAGGTTTCATAGTATTTCATGTGCTTGAGGGGAGAGATCTAGAGACTTCTGTGAAGATAGCTAATGCTGTTGGAGCACTTACTTGCACAAAATACGGGGCTACGACAGCTCTGCCTACGAGAACAGAGCTAGAAGAGTTTCTTAAGTCGCGTGACTAGCTATTTAAACTAATATTATGTTATTTTAGCGATCTGAATGATAGTATCTTGGTTTAATACACGTACTGCTTTTGAGAGAGGCGTCGAGAAGGTAATTAAGGAGCTGAATGATCTCAGAGTAGAGAAAGTCTTTCCAATAATAGTGGACGGCTCAGGGTCTCTCTACGATAGTATTCTCTACGATAAGGGAAGAAGTATCATTGGGGACGAGAAGCTGAAAGAGCTTTTCGATAAACTGCATAAGGCTGGAATAGAAGTTCATCCGTGGATAGTTTCTCTTAATAGGCCTCATCCAGACTTTGTATCTAGACATAGAGACTGGTATGTAGTGAACAGGAACGGAGTGAGCTGTGTAGACAAGCCGCCTTACGTGGATCACTACAAGTGGTTATGTCCTTCGAGAGAAACTACGAGAAGATTTCTCGCAGAAACGGCTCTTGAAATAGTTTCTAAGTTCGACGTTGAGGGTGTGCACTTAGACTACATTAGATTACCCGATGTAATTTTACCGATTCACTTCAGGAAGAGATATAAGCTACCTTTAGAGGCTAAGATATTGCCAGAATACGACTACTGTTACTGTAGCGTATGTAGGCAGAAGTATAAGGAGGAAACAGGAATAGATCCTATCGAGATAAAGTATTCTGACAAAATAAACTATGAAAGATGGTTTAAGTGGAGAGCAAGGCAGGTATCTAGTGTAGTCGAGGAAGTCTACAAGAGTCTCAAGAAATATGATAGTGAACTAAAGCTTTCAGCAGCAGTATTTCCGACACCACTTATAGCATACAGATATGTTTTCCAGCAGTGGGCTTCCTGGAAAATAGACTTCCTGTGCCCCATGATATACCATAAATACTACGAGAAACCAGTCGACTGGATACTAGAAGCTTCACTAGAATGTGTAGCTACAGGACGAGAAATATATGCAGGTATACACGCATACATGCTTGAAGAAAAAGAGGACGCGATGAAGGCTGTCAAACTAGCCCTTGAAAGCGGAGCAGACGGAGTGTGCTTCTTCCTCTACCCATTCCCTTATGAAAAACAAGTAGAGTATTTCAAAGAGGCTGTAAGAAAATATACAGCTACTTAACTCTAGCTGTAATAGCTCTAACGATATCTGTCTTAGTAACTATTCCTACTAAATCTTCTTTTTCATTAACTACAGGTAAGCCGCTGATACCGTGATGTATCATAAGTCTAGCAGCTGAAACCAAGTCTTCGTTATCCCTCACTGTAATGGGATCAGGAGTCATTAAGTCTTCTGCAAGCGGTATTAGCGGAACCTTAACAACACCTCGTCTACCTCTTTCTCTGATATACTTAGCTTTTCTAAGATGATACTCTCTCATTATGAACGGAGAAGAGAAAGTTACATCTCTTATAGTTATTATTCCTACGGGTTTTCTTTTTTCAACAACAACGATCCTAGAAATATTGTATCGAGCTAGCAGGTCTATTACTTTCATAGCCGAGTGATAGGGCTTGACTGTCACGACATTCTCTGTCATAAATTCTCTCACTAAAGCCAGTCCAGCACATTTATCCTTGTAGAAATTACATAGATCAGTTTTAGTCAGGATCCCCTCTAAGGTCTCGTCTTCAGGGTCGAGAACTACTAGAGAGCTTATGGCTTTATTCACCATGGTTCTCGCAGCGTCAACTAGAGATTCGTCTGGATAGGTCGTGATAATGTTCTTTGTCATAACGTCTTTGACTAGTACCTCGTCTATGTCGTGTTCATTTTCTATACCTTCTAAGATTACTCGGGCAAAATCTTTTTGAGTGAATATTCCAATAGGCTTACTGTCTTCAATAACAATCACTCTATTGACGTTATATCTTAACATGAGTTTTCTAACATGAATTAAGGAATCGTTAGGGTGTACGACAACAGGGTCTAGTGTCATATAGTCTTTAACATAGTATCTCGTCATAGCTTCTCTATTTATCTAACTTCTGCAGGCTAATAAAATACTCTTTCTATTTAAAAATACCAATTATCATAGTAATATTTTAGTGAAAAGTATAGAAAAATTTATATAAGGTATATAATTGATTATATACCTAGAAGATAAATATTATAGGTGAAGCGTATAGGTGATACATGTGTACACGAACCCAAAACTCTTTGTGAGCTCGCTAAAGCTCTCTCCATTTTGTCAAATCCCATTCGCTTGAGGATGATAGCCATGTTAGCGGAGAAACCTATGTATATATCAGAAATAGCACGAGAACTTAAGATACCTTATCCAATAGCACATCTTCATCTATCAGCACTAGAAAGAGCAGGATTCATTAAAGGAGAGTATAAAATGTATACAGGGAAGCGAGCATATATCAAGAAGTACTATAGGGTAGTCTCTTTTAAAATAACTATTACTCCTGATAAAATAAGAGATTTAGCTAGAGGTGAGAGCTATGAATAGTACTGAAGTGAAGGCGTTAATGGGCGTAGGGTTATTTGCAGCTGTTTTCGCTGTTCCCGTAGCTATGTTTTACTTCGCCGCTAGATATGGCTTAGACACGTGGATAGCGACAGCAGTTTCAGTACTAGCTATAATTGTAGGAGGAGCACTAGCTGTAGGTGCATTAGCTATCGCTTACGGCGCACTAGGTGAAGATGAAACCTATGCCAGGAGAATGTTGAGGAAGATCAGAGAGGAATATGAGGAAAAGGAGCTAGCCTATAGTGCTCGCCAGAGGGCTATGCTTGAGGAGCTAGATGAGATAGCTGAATTGCTTAGAGAAATACGTGATTTACTCAAAGGTGAGTACGATGAGACGAGAAGGTACTGATGAGAGGAAGCTTAAGTATGCCGATTTAAGCGATAGTGAGGTAGAGGAGCTTATTATGAAGCGTCTTAGGGAAATGAAAGAGCTTTTGAGAGAGATAAGGGATCTCTTAAAGGAGGCTGGGGGATATGAGTGAGTTATTTGATGAGTACTATACGGTTTTGAAGAGTAAGAGAGGAAGGTTGACTGCGGCGCGAAACGTAGTGTATGGGGGTGAAGTGCTTAAAGTAGCGGGTAGTCTCGTATTAAGAGAAGACACTGAAGTTTCTGTGCTGAAAGTTGCTGGGAGTTTAAAGCATATGGGCAACATTAAAGCTAAGGAGGTTAAGGTTTCGGGTAGACTAGAGGTTAAAGGATTTTTAAAGGCAGACGTAGTTAAAGTTGCTGGTTCGCTATTTGTCGGCGGAGACCTTATTGTTAATAATGTAGTTAAAGTAGCGGGGTCAGCTAAAGTGGGCGAGACTGTTGTGGGGGGAGATGTGAAGGTAGCTGGAAGCTTAAAGACTAGTAGAATCAAGTGCTCTGTTTTTAAGTCTAGTGGAAGTATTCGTGCAGAGGATCTTTTAGCTAAGGAGGTTTACATAAGACTGCACTCGAGCGTATGTAGGATAAGTAATATTAGGGCTGATGTTATTGAAGTGAAATTACGTGAAGAAGAGGAGTGGTCTCTCGGAGAGTTTGTTGTGAGAGCTCTTAGCAGTTTTCTAGAGTGCTTTGATGTAGATTTAGAAAGAGAGGGGAGACTGTATTCTGAGAAGATAGCTGGGAGAGATGTCTACTTAGAGAACACTACATGTAGGCTTGTTGAAGGAGACTGTGTTGAGATAGGTCCAGAGTGTGATATTGATAAGGTTGTATATAAAGTGGATGTATCGGTTCATCCGTCTTCTAAAGTGAGAAAAATAAAGAAAATGACGAGTGGTCAGAGCAGCGGGGCTTAAGGATATATTTTTTCTCCCATTAACTTAGGGTCGTTATCGTATATTTCTTTTATATGGAAGAGGTAGACTGGTGTCTTGCTCCAATCTCTTGCTTTTCTTCCTCCATGAAAGAGATCGTGTACCGCGTTCACGTACTTCCAGTAAATATCATTTTCGTGTATAGTTACTGTGCACCTAACTTCGTAAGTTATGTTAGGTGGTATGTAGAAGAGTATAGTTGCTTCAGGGTTTTCAAGAACATTTACCCAGGTATGCTTCTTGGCGAGTTCTATTGAGGTCAGTTTTGTAAAGTCTACTTTATCTTCGTCGTAAACTGTCTCAAGGAGTATCTTAAGAGCTGTGATTCGATCAACTCCTCTTGATAATTGTTCTAGAATAATATTTGTAGCTGTTTCTAAGTACTCTTCCTTTACTATGAAGCCTACTCCTTTAATGGAAGCATTTAGTCCTGCTGGTCCGTAAGTGGCTACAGCGGGAGTATGTCTAAGAAAGCCTATTAAAAAGTCTTCTCTAGTACTCTTTCCTTCGATTACTCTTTTTATGAGTTCTTTTCTCTCAACGAAAATATTTTTAATAAATTTGCTAGGTAGAGGCGCTTTTTCCACGTATATTTAATTGGCTAAATGTACTTAAGTGCTTTGACTGGTATACTATGAAGCCTAGCGATTTTGTCTGCTGTCTTTCGAACAACTATAAGCGCAAAAACTCCTATGGGTACTGATTTAGTTATTCTACAGGCTTCTAGTAAAGCTGAAATTGTTGCCCCTGAGCGGACGATATCGTCTACTATGAGTATGTTTTCTCCAGGCTTTAGAGTGCTTTTAGGTAAATATAAATAAGAGTAGATTCCACTGGGAAAAACTCTCTTAACTTCAATAAACTCTCTTACACCAATTTCTTTCTTATGTTTAGCTATAGCTATTCCTACTCCAAGTTTTTCAGCTATGAGCACGGCTAAAGGTATACCATCGGTCTCTATAGTCAATACTTTGTCGACATTATTGAATTCTCCTACAGCTACGCTAGCTACTAGGCTTAATAGCTGAGTATCGCTAATCACTTTAGAGACGTCTATGATTCCGTCAGTAACTCTTATTTTCCTGTCAAGGAGCTTTGGGAGCAGCTCCTTGTAAAACTTATCGATTATTTCTTTTGCTCTCTCAGCTCCAGGCAGGATTCTGCCGTTGATATACTGGCTGAGAAGAGAGGGAGATAAATTGAATATAGGGGATAGTTCATCGTAAGAAAACTCCTTTTTAAGTGCCTTTAAAACCTCTATCGACACTAGTTTGAGCCTGAGGTGTTCTAACTTACTCGGCATTCAAATACATAAAATAGTGATAAGAGCTTAAAAAAGTTTTACTATCCTGTTAAAATTATTTTCTTTACAAAGTTGACTACTTCAGCTTGGTCTCCTTTCTCCCTAATAGCTTCAAGTTCATCTTTATGAGCATAGATTAAGAGAGCTTTCTTGAGACAGTTGGCTATTAGTTCCTTAGAGAGAGCCATGGCTTTGACTGGGTCCATTCTATAGGTAAACTGGTCTTCACCATACCATCCTTCGTAGCCTATGTCGACTGTAGCGTAGAGGAAGTCTACGTAGCGCCATATATCGCCTGTTCCAGCTAGTCTATCCTCGTCGTTGCTATGCAGTTTAGCTGTATTAGAGTGTATGTTGAGCAGGGGTACTCCGAGGACTTTTAGAGCATATACTGTTTGAGCGGGCTCGGACGCGTACATTTGCTCATGTCCATAGTCTATACATAAGCCCATGTTGTCTACTCCACACTCCCTATTGACTTCTTTAGCTATGAAGGCTGCTAGGTGGGTCGTCGGTATGATCATGTTGCCTTCTCTAGGCTCGTGTAGTTTAGCTTCTACACAGAACTTTAGTCCGTTCTTGTATGCTTCCTTATTTATTGTAATACATGCTTCTATAAACATTTCGAGCTGTTTACCGTAATTTACTTCAAAATTGTAGTCCCAGCCATCAGAGCCTGGCCAGAGGTTTACTGTTCCACAACCGAGTTTCTTAGCTATTTCAATAGCTTTAAGAGCCTGCTGTAAAGCTTGCTCTCTGATCTCTTTCTTGACATTAGTCACTCCACCCATTTTCCACTTAGGGTCTGTCCAGAGGTTCATGTTCATGTTTGTTGCAACTATGTCGTGTTCTTTCAGGAACTCTTTAACTTCAGTTATTTTATCTTCATCTATTTCGCCTTTTTCGTTTAGAAACAGTACATCGTGAAACTCTACTCCCTTAATGCCGGCTTTACATACTCGCTCGAGCTGGGAAATAATGTCGCTTTTGAGCTCAGGGAAGTATCCTCTAGTGGCGAATCTGTCTAAGAAGTCACCTGCTGCCCAGTGTCCAGCAGCGATCTTTACATCAAAGTCTCTTATGAATTCTTCTAATTTTTCTCCTTCGAGGTACCCTACATAGTATGTTTCGAGCTTTCTTAAATTCTCCTTAGTTACCCTCACGAAAATTTCTCGGAGCTGAAATATTTAAAACTAAGTACGTGAACCTTTACACAAATCTAGCAACAATTATATAGTTTATTCTACTTTTCTCCTCTGATGAAGAAAACGTTAGCTGTTATAGTAGTTGCTTTACTCGTAGTTTCTACTATCAGCTATGCTGTTAAGGCAGAAAGCCCTGAAAAAACCATCGATATAAATGGTCTAGCAATATGTGAGCTGGTTTTCGCTAGAAAAGACTATAGAGTAAGGAGGCCGCCTATTTTCGCTCAGCAGGAGTCTGTTTTCATATATCTATGGATGACTCTCAAGGGACACAAGCTCGGGGAGCGCTACCGCTATTCAATAAAGTTTAGAGTAAGGATAATTAACCCATTTAATCTGCCTATATTCGATAAGACTGTTGAGGAGAGCTTTAACAGCACAGAGCCTGTTGAAGAGTATATATGGTGGGAGTGCGTAGACCTTATTCTAACTCTTCTCGTATTTAATGGGAAGTATAGGGTAGTGGTAGAGGTTGAAGACCAGATAAACGGGTATACCACTAGTGCTGAGAACTATTTCTACGTAAAGAACGCGAATTCACGGACACTGATATTTGACTTGAAGATAGATTTCATAGTCGGAAACTTGGGAAAAGATCCTCTTCCAATTAACGTAATGTGCATAGCGATACCGGAAACCATCGAGCCTTACCAAGAGCTGTTAAGCCAAGTAGAGCTAACGCCGAAGCCTCAGAAGTATATTAGAGATAAGTATGGAACGCTTTACGCAGTATACAAGGATCTCACAGTTCCTCCTGAGACGAACGCTACTTTTACCATGAAGTTTAAAGTGAAGCTAAAAGCGCTCGAGTTTTCCTTAAATAAAATAGACAGAAGTCTTCTCAAAAACATTCCCTCTAATCTGCAGGAATTCCTAAAGCCCTCGCCTGAGATCGAGTCTGATGCAGACGAGATAGTAGAGACCGCAAAGAAGCTGGTAGAGGGGGTTGATGACGTAGTATACATGGCATATAAGATAGTTAACTTTACAGCTAACTATCTATGCTACGCTGTAGTCCCAGAAAACAGGTCTGCCCTCTGGGCTTTCAAAAATAGAGCTGGAGACTGTACTCAGTTCTCAAGACTCTGTGTAGCTCTAGCTAGGGCAGCGGGCATACCCGCAAAACCTGTGGCTGGAATACTGATAGTCAAGACTCCATTCATAGAGAACACTGGTCTGCACGCCTGGGCTGAGCTATACCTACCCGGATTCGGATGGCTTCCTGTCGAGCCTCAGTCTCCGGAAACATTTGGCTACATGCTACCTTACTACATAGTGACCTGTAGAGGCTACGAGGGCTACTTTGAAGTGGATGGATGTAAGCTACCCACATCTATAGCGTCTATAAGCTACGAAGGATTCGACGTCATACTTGACTTAGACTACATGTACAATGTCACGTCCTTAGAGGAGAAGTTTGAGGAGTCATGGATAAAAGCTGAAGTAAAGCCTGAAAGCATAATGTCAGGTGAAGAAATCACTGTAACAATACATACTTTACCAGAACTCGCTGGAGAAAAAGCTGTAATATATCTTGAGACGCCAGACAAGAAGCTAAAGACTGTGCTAGTGCCTATCAAGGAAGGAGGCCTAGGAGAAGTCTCTATAAGGCTCGATAGAGCAGGTGTCTGGAAAATATGGTGTATAGTAGGTGGCAGATATTACTTCCCGTCGAGTACTCAGGTATTCGAAGTCAGTGTAGCTAAAAAGAAGCTGAAGGAATTTAAGGCGACTATACCCTCTGTAATCACTATTGGAGAGAAAGTCGAGATAAAGGGACATATGGTGCCTCAGCTAGACACTATAGTCACCATTAGAGCTAAGAGTCCAAGCAAAGAGCTTACTGAGATTAAAGTAAGCGTGCTTAAGGGAGACTTTACTGCACCGATAGTATTCAATGAAAGTGGAAAATGGATAGTAGAGGTTTACTGGCCTGGAAACGAAGAATACTACGAGGCAACAGTTGTGCTAGAAGTAGACGTTACTAAAAGAAATTCCAGTATTGAGCTGAGCTATCCTAAGGAAGTAGCTAAAGGCAAGGAAATCATAATAAAGGGAGCGCTCTCGCCCCCCATAAAAGGAACTAAAGTGTTTCTCAAAATAGTATCGCCGACCGGCAAAATAACAGTGTTAAATACTACTGTCTCTGAGGGAGGAGTATTTGAGTTCATATTCACTGCAAGCGAAGTAGGAGAGTATAAAATATCAGCGTACTGGCTAGGAACAGAAGTCTACAAAGATTGCTCTACTACCTCTAAGATCATTGTTAAAGAAGAATTTCCTGTAGTAGTCTTAGTGGCAGCACTGCTTGTAGTAGTAGCGATTATTGCAGGAATAGTCTACTGGAAGAAGTTAAAGAAAACTAGCTAAGGTAATCTTTCCAGTACTTCACACTCTTAATAATATCACTTAAGACCGTTTCTTCTCTTGCTTCAAATGGATGTATTATCTCTAGGAAAAGATAGACTTCTTCTGCGCCCCCTTCCTCAAGTGCGTGTATCACTTTATCCGGTTTTATTATTCCTATCTTATTATACTCTTCTGTAAATGGCCAGTGTCTATCTGCTTTACCGTCAGTCTGCTGGATGTGGAGACATGGAGTGTACTTGGCTAGTGAGCGGAGCCACTCGTAGGGGTCTAGGTCCTTGGTAGAGGATGCTTTAGGATTGCATGCGTGTCCTACATCTATGCAGAGTTTTACGGGCACCTTAGCTATCTTATTTACTTTATCGATTATAGTCTCAGCTTCCTCGATGCTAGAGGGAGGTTCTCTGCTAATAGGCATAGGCTCCCACAGAATCATGTTGAGTCCACGTGTTTTCGCGTGTGCAGTAAGTCCAGCGACTTCTTCAATGAGTATTTCGAGGAGCAGTTTTCTGCGGTCTTCGTTTTCATAGTCTCTCATGCTCATTGCCCCTATATGGCCTCCTGTAGCCTTTACTCCCATAAGGGAAGTCACTTCGATGGCTCTGCAATACCAGTCTAAAGCATCTAGTCTCAGAAGCGGATCAGGATGGAGTAGAAGGTTGAAGCTATAGGCAGCCAGGCCTGTAAAAGTACTGTGAATCTCGACTCCATATTCTTTTAGGAGATCCTTACATCTATCAATATAGTCTTTGGCAATTTCTATAGGTGTCCGCGGATCGAGTAAATCAAAGCTGAACTGAACGTATTTAATATCAAACTTGGTAGCTGTTATCTCGATCCAGCTTTCAGGTTCAACAAATCTCTTTACAGCCCAACAATTATTTACGCCTAATACAATCTTTGCCATGTTTCTTTTACTAGTAAGAGATATAAAAAATTGAGTGCTTGAATTTTCTTGGCGATGTTAAGTGGGATTATTTTTGCAAATAATACTGTTCACGGTGCAGAGTATTACTCGAGTATCCCTCCTCTCTTTGAAATAGGTAATTTTAGGTGAAAAGAGTTAAATAGTCATTGAGGAAAAAGTGAAGTGTCTAAAACAGCTGAGAGAAAATACCATAATATAGTCAACGAAAAATCAGCAAAGAAGAGTAATAAGCCAAACATTAATTCAGTTAAAGCATTTAACTGGAGACATAGCTTGCATTTCTCTAGAGAGAGAGGTGATTTGATGAGTGAAAATGAACTGGTATCGTTACACTGTAGGAAAATTAGCAAAAAGTATTATAGAATTGGGCTAAGAAATATTTACAAAAATATAGTATTATCTTCTAAATTTAAGTTATCGCCAAATATGTCTGCAATAAATACACTTATATGGGGGTTTGAGGCACTTTTATTCAAAGCAGTGTGGAGCTGGAGGATAGCATATGATGTTTGATAGCAAAACATTTAAGATTTTGAGCGCACTTCACTTAAATCCCTTGAACTTAATGGAAATATCGAGAGTAACGAAAATACCTTATTCCACTTTAAGACGTAGAATTAATAAGCTCAGAACTCAAATAAAAGTCTACGCTAGACCAGACTACTGGAGGCTTGGATTAGCTCCAATGATATATATCATGCCTTTTAAGAAAAAGGAATTTGATGTCTTCAGTAAGGCGTACTACACTCGAAGTCTAATGAAGTTCTTCTACAAGACTAGTAGCATGTTATTCATGTTTTTGACAGTTCCAATAGAGTTTAAGAGCATAATAGATGCTGTTTTGAAGTCAGTTGCCGAAGTAACGTTTTCTGATGATGTATTAGAGATAACCTCTCCGAAAGAATTTAAGGCAGAGATAGACTGGGATGAAGTATATGACACTGTAATTAAATCTGAGGAAAAGAAGATAGAAGTTCCAAGAGAAGAGGTATTTGATTTAAAAGACTTACTTATAATAAGGGAGCTTGAGAAAGATTCCCTAATAACATTTAAAAATATAGCTGAAACTGTTGGAATAAGTGAGGAACTCTGCTTATATCACTACTATAGGCATATAGCTGAAAGAAAACTAATCAAGGAATTCTCCGTAAGAGTGAAAATAAGTAAGGAAGAGATACCATCGCTACTAATAATGATAAAAGCTAAGAAAAGTGCCATAGGGCTTCTTAGAGGCTTTCAGAAAATACACTATGTGGAAACCATATATCTCACACGAAACAACTCCATTTTAGTACAGATTCAACTACCTTCAAGTTACTGGGTTAGCTTCTTTAGGCTTCTAGATAGGCTCCAGACCAATGGAATAATAAGTGAGTACGATTTTATGGTTCAGGATCCCAGTCTATGGCTAGAACTTCCACTTAACGACAAGGCGTGGAATGAGACTCATAGAAGGTGGATGATAGATCCTGTCTTAGAGGAAATTATCAGAGGTAGGCGTACATCCGCTGCTTAAAGCTAATGGTTAATGGAATTTTTTTATTTCTTGACCTAGAGTAGTTATAGTAGTATTCTTTTATAAAGGACTTTATTATATTATCGAACTCAGCTTTATTTCTATTTCTATACTCTAAGATATGTTTTTCTAGCTCTGGGCATGAAAGTCCTCCATTAGGCTTAAATAACGTTTGAAGAGCGTTTTCAATATAGAAGACTATTGGATGGTTCTCTCTAAGTCTTTCAACTTCTGTTGTTAATGAATCGTCCCCTACTTCGTCTAAAGTACGTAAAATAAGTTCTCCTAGTAAACTCCATATGACTAGATTGCTCACACTACTATTTTGAGGAAGAAGTTTATTTTCTTTTCCTTTCTTTAATTCTCTGAAGGATGGTTATTTTAGAGAAATCGATATTATCGCTTACCAGTAGATATTCTCTGGCTTCCTCGAATATTTCTGCTCCTCTTTTTGTGAGCACTAGTACTGAGGAAAAGTTATTTAGTGAGCCTACGTTTCCGACCGCTATGTCTGCTTCAGACGGTATAAAGTTTAGACAATTTAGGCACTTTTCACTAGATTTAAATTCTGTTAATTTTATGGAAAGTGTTTTACTGAGGGTATGTATTTTCATGCTCTTTCCTACTATTTCAGTTTTTGTTACATCGTTTAGACTTATATTATATTTGGCTAAAGTTTTTATAAAGCTAGAGAAGTAGAAGTTTTTAAAGCAGAATAGACCTATCTTTATAGTATTTAAACCCATTACTTTCTCAAGGTTAGTGGCAGCACGTATATGGCAGGGCAGACCTACTATTCCTATGTTATCTCTGGTCTTTAATTCTCTAATGGGAGCTAGTATAGGTACATAGAAGTATCTAGAACCCGCGGACCTTACTACCTTCTCGGCTTCAGTGAGAACAAGAGGCTTGGGTTGAGTGAAGTCTCTAGCTGAGGTTAGAAATATATCTACAGTTTTTGACTTGAGTAGTGAAAAGACTATAGTTGATACTACGCCTCCGTTTTGAGCTACACTAGTCAACTCTTTTAGTCTTGACCTAGCGGCATACATAGATATTATGTTTAGTTCGCCTACTATGCTCATGTCTGGACATATCTTCTTGCATAAGTTACATGACCTGCATAGAGCTTTATCTACAGTTACTGTCTCTTCTCCGATAGTGATAGCATTGAAGGGACAGACTGCTATACAGCCTCCACAAAGGGAGCAGTTTTTCCTTTTCATCTGAATAACCACTTTTCTTCAGGCATATTAAGCTCTCGTGCAGAACTCTCCTCGGATCTAGTATACTTAAGTCCTTTAATTATAGCTACTGGGACTCCTTCAGAGCCGTTTCCCATGACAAGTTCTGCAGCAGAGGCTATTTCATCAGCTAGCGCTATTCTTTTGATTCTCAAGACGTAGCCAAAAAGGTCCTTTTTGCCTCTATAGTCTCTAAAGGGCTCTAATCCTGAGAGTCCTACGGCCATGTTAATATGTCCTTCTCTAAGAGGTCTCCCGTAAGTATCTGTAATTAGTACAGCTACATCCTTACCAGTCAACTCTTTTATTCCAGCTCTTATTCTTTCAGCACTTCTATCCGGGTCTTCTGGGAGCAGTGCTACGATGTAAGGGTCTCCTACTACATTAGATTTATCTACACCAGCGTTAGCACAGACTATACCATGCTTAGTAGAGACTATGAGGTGTCCTTTAGTCGCCTTAACTACCTTAGTACTTTCTCTGAGGATGACTTCAACCAGTCTAGGATCTTTGCCTGTAATCTCGGCTATGTCTAAGGCTTTTTTAGAAGGCTCTACATCTCTGATATCTACTATTCTCCCCTCAGACTTAGAGACTATTTTGCTTGAAACTACTATTATGTCACCGTCATCTATCTTCACATAATTTTCTGTAGCTACTTTTACTATAAGCTGTGCTAAATCATCGCCTTTCTTCACTATAGGGAAGTTTTCTAGACCTATAATCTCTATTCTAGGCACACTGAGGACTCGGCAATAGGATATTTTTAAATTACGATAACTTATTGAGTGAGTTAGTATAATATCTGAATAGGAATATGTCTAAGAAGAAAAAGGTAGGTAGATTTCAGGTAATGGCTCTTCTGCAGGCGGCGCGCTTCTATGTACTGACAGGAGACTTGAAGAGAGCTAAGTCTTTTGGACTCAATAGAGCGATTTTCTACGCCTGGGCTAAGTACTATGGACGCTTTGTTCCACGGAGAAAAGAGGTCAGGAAGGGAGAGGAAGTCGTGACCGTAAAAGAGGGAGGCAAGTATATGGCCTATGTGGGAAACGAGGGAGCTTTCGTAACTAAAGACGGCTGGTTCATAATAGGCGATAAAGAGCAGAGACCTGAGGACTACGAGAGGGAAATAGCATCTAAAATAAACAGTGTCATACCGTATGATGAGGCTTGGAGAGTCGCTGTCGAGTATGTAAAGCAGTTTAGTAAAAGCGTGCTTCTAGATCAGCAGAAGTTCTACGAAAAAGTATACAAGCCTGTAAGAGACAGTTTTGCAGAGCTAGTAGAGAGATACAGGAAGTCGAAGAAATCTACTCTCGAAGAGTTCTTTGGTTAAACTTAAGTTCTCTAACAGTACTTGAGAACTGTGAACAAGTGGGATGAAAAGCTACTCGAGTTCTGGTACACTAGGGTAGGAAGTCCTTTCGACATAACAAAAGACCTAGGTGTTCTTAGATTAGAGCTTTTGAAACATAGATTCCAGAGGATACTAAATAAATTAAAAGTAAAGCTTACTCAAGAATCCAAAGTACTCTCGCTTTTCGCTGGAACAGGCATAGATGCTTTCGCTTTAGCTGAGTCTTACGGCTGTCGTGTAGTGTGCGTTGAGAAATTAGAAAAGCTAGCGAAGAAAGGTGAGAAGTATGCCAGGAGAAATAAGCTAAATGTAGAGTTCATAGTAGGAGATGCTAGGAGACTACTAGACCTAATTGATGAAAAAGACTTCAACTTAGCGCTCCTCTGGGGAAACTCTGTGCCTCACATAGACATCTATGAGCTAGACTCAACTGCTTCTCAAGTCTTAGACCTGTTAGCAGACTCGGCTCCTTTTCTTATAGAGTACTTTGAGTCTACTTATAGCAGAGAGTACAGGCCAGTTGTAGCTGAATTCGACAAGTACCCTACGGTGAGTATTCATCTAGACTTTAATCCAATGAAAGGATTTGCTGAAAGGTTATTACTTGTTTTTAAGGAAAGCGGCTTATGCGAGTACATAAAGTATCCTTACTATACTTGGAGCCCATGGATCATAGAGTATGTCTTCAGGAAAAACGGGTATAGAGACGTAGTGACTTTTATAGATGAAGGAGCATATGTGACAGCTGCATTTAGGTGAGCTAGATGAAGGGTTATGCGCTAGTAAACTGCACAGTTTATTCTCCTAGAGAAAAATACGAGGGAGTAGCTATATGCTTCAATAGAGTAGTCAAGGTGGGCTCAGAGAATGAAGTCAGGAGAGTAGCCCGCGCGCTAGGTCTCAAAATATACGACCTCAAAGGAGCAGTAGTTTTGCCCGGATTTATAGACTCTCACATGCATCTAGCTGGTCTCGGCTTCTCTCTATCTCTAGTGGAACTAGATTTAAGAAACGTGTACTCTATTGCTGAGCTTAAAGCAATCGTAGCAAAAGAGGCTTCGAGAAAACCTAGAGGACACTGGATCATAGGGAGAGGCTGGGATCAGGAGAAGTTTGCTGAAAGAAGATATCCTTCCCGCTGGGACTTAGATGAAGTAGCTCCTCACCACCCGGTGTTCCTCAAGAGAATATGCGGACATGTGGCAGTAGTAAACTCTCTCGCACTTAAGCTGGCTGGAATAACTCGTGATACGCCAGATCCTCCGGGAGGAAAAATAGACAGAGATGACAGAGGAGAACCAACAGGAATCATTAGAGAGTCGGCGCTAAGGCCAATCTATAGTATCATTGAACAAGAAAACGAAGACTACGAGAATGCGGTACTGAGAGCTGCCTTTCAGCTGGTTTCTCAAGGAGTAACCTGCGTAGGAGCGGTATCCTGTGATATTGAGGAGCTTAAAGCATTGTTTAGACTAGCTAAAAAAGATGTCCTACCACTCAGAGTAAGGACATACCTTAGATACTCTTCATTCGCCGAGGTAAAGGATGTTCTTCCAGTAGATTTCTCGCTAAAGAATGTCAGTATTGCTGGAGTAAAAATTCTACTCGATGGAAGCCTCGGCGCTAGAACAGCTTTCCTCAGAGAGCCCTACTCTGATGATCAGAGTACTAGAGGAGTACCTGTAGTCAAGCCGGAAGAACTCAAAGAAATGCTTAAAACAGTATCTAGGTACGGGTGGCAGCCAGCAGTACACGCTATAGGAGATGCTGCCCTCGAGCTATACTTGAAAATTCTCAAAGAAATAGGCCACGTCAATAGGCCTAGAGTAGAACACGCCTCAGTTACTCCACCAGATCTCCTTGAGGAAATGAGGGAGCTGGACGTAGTCCCAGTAGTTCAGCCACATTTTGTGATAAGCGACTTCTGGATAATCGATAGACTAGGAGAGAGAGCTAAGTACGTGTATTTATTTAAGACTATGATTAAAAAAGGTCTTAAAGTAGCTTTCTCAACTGATGCTCCAGTAGAGCCATCAGATCCACTAGAAACAATACATGCAGCAGTCACGAGAGGAGAAGGTTTAGTAAAACTTTTCGAGATAACTCCGGGCGAAAAACTCTCTATTAGAGAAGCCCTCGAAGCATATACTATCGGAAGCAGCCTTGCATGTAGACTAGAGAATATGTGCGGGACTATTAGGGAGGGATCACTGGCCGACATTGTTGTGCTCAACAGAGATCCCTATAAAGTTAATCTTAGCGAGTTGAAAAATATCAGAGTACTTGCCACAATAGTAGATGGGCGAGTGGTCTACGGAACACTAAACTTAAAACACCCGTAACTACTTTAGTTTTGAGAAGCTTGAGCATCATATACTCATCTATAATAGCTGAAAACCTACCTATACTAAAGAGACTATTACTGAAAAGAAGTGTTTTTGAGGAAATAAGGAGAGAGTCCGAGAAAGCTTATCCATTAGAAGCTTGTGGAGTCTTGTTTGGCAGACTAGAAGGCGAAGAAGCTATAGTCAGCAAGTACCGTTCTTTGAGAAATGTTATAGAGACTCCAGGCAGATTCTGGTTTAGTGAAAGAGAATGGATGAAGGTAATATGTGAGGAGAGAAAGCTCGGACTTGATTACATAGGCTTATTTCACAGTCATCCTCGTGGATCACCCATACCTTCTCCTGCAGACAGACATAGAATGCTAGAGTGTCCTGGAGAGGTGTGGGTTATCGCTGCCTATGAGCCCAAGAAGTTATTCAAGTTATGCGCATGGGTAATACTAGACCTTAACTGGTCTTTTTCTAAAATATATATCACTGTTGTGCAAGAGGGAATAAGTGGGAGTCACACAGCATAAAATGTTTTATATCTTTTGTGATAACCCTTCACTGTGATATCCATTGACATACCGCTGTCGCCAACGCTCAGCATCCTCTCATTCACCATGCTCCTAGACATATATGTATACGCGAAGAGACTCCCTACAGCACTATACACAATGTTTCCCCTAGGAATGCTTTTTCTATCATTCATATCTTGTGTATCAAGAGAGCTGGACCATCTTCTATGCTTCATATCTTTTATAGTGGTGCTACTAGCACTTATTATAGAGAATCCATTTGCAGTAATTCCTATAACACATTACCTCTATTTTGCTTTTATGCTATCAGTCTTTAATATTATGGTATTACCATGTATGCTTTTGACAACTCTTTTAAATGAGGTATTTGCACTAGTATTTTCTTACGTGTACTTGGTTGCATCTATTCTTTCAAATATCCTCGTACTACTATTTTTATCAGCAGCGACTAAGTTTAATGAACATATAAAAGTCACGAGAAAATATCTATTTTTATCAGCAGCTTTAGCAATTATAGCATATACAATAGCATTATTTAAAATACTTACAAGCGAAAAGACACTACTTCCATTGACTGTCTATACTTCAGTGATTTCAGCACTTTTCTCATATCCTATGTTTACTATAAGTATGGCCATGGCTCTATATCACGTACCTCCAGTGTTAATAGAATTTCTTAGATTTTTCTATGAAATCATTCAGAAGATCTTACCTACTTACTGTAAATTAAGATGAAAACAGAGCATGTCTTAGTCTTCTTTCTTACCTTTTTAGCAACAACCTTAGAACCGATAATAGTAGATAAATAACCTTCTATTATTCCTTTAGCTAAAGCTTCCTCCATGCAGCTTTTCACTTTAGATGCCTTAACTATTACTTCGTCTTCTTTCTTGTTGACTGTAAACTTAAAGAACTTTATACTCGACAAACGCTCAAGAGAGCTTTTAATACTATCTTGTGTAGAGACTTTAAGTTGCTGTGCAAGAACTTCTCCCATACACCTACCTAAGTACCATGCCACGATATAGGCGTCAGCACCTATTTTAGCCTCCATTCTACTAAGAGCATTTTTAAGTAGTCTACACATATTGATTCTAGTAGATCCTGTACTGGTGTTACTGGCGTTACTAGTGTTCACTTTAATAGCTTTACCTCAGCCCCATATTTAAATTTGTGTGTTTCTTAAGTCTCCTAGTCCTTTACTTAAAAACAAGTCTCAGATATTATGGGAAATTTCTTTAAGTGATTTAAGTAGCTTTTCTAAGACCTGCTCTTTTCCCGCATTTTTAATCTCTACTACTTTCACCCTGCTTCTGGTTCCGTGAACTATGCTGACCTGATGCTCGGGAAAGCCTATTTTGAGTAAAAATTTCTTAAGAGCGGCGTTGGCTCTTCCGTGAATCGTGGGCTCTGGTGTCAGATAAACTAGTTCTCCTCCCTCTACTACAAGTTTCTCAACTGGTTTCTCACACCTTACTACTATTCTAACTCTAGTACCTCGTGGAGTTTCCTCTAAGCTTTTTTCTAAAACTTTCTCACTCTCGGGTCTCAGCTTCGATCACCTCTTTCTTCTCAACTACCTCTACAGGAACAACTGCTCTAGCCATTTCCCTGATTATGTCCATTTTACATATAGTTCCAACTAGGCGCCCCTTTTCGTCTACAACAGGGACTCCGTCAACATTGTAGTCAAACATTAGCTGAATAGCTTTCGCAACACTGTCTTTTAAGGAAATTCTTGCTTTTACGGGAATACAGGCATCTTGTGCAGTAAGTGGAAGTATTCTGATGTATCTTGCAAGCTTCTTACCTGCCTTAACTAGTTTTCTGACCCACATTATCAGCACTGCTTTTCTTCCCTTGAGGTATTCTTCTATAGGTACGAAAACCAGCCTGCTTTCACATACTACGCCGAGTATTCTGTCTCCATCAGCTACTGTTACTGTGTCTAAGTTGAGTGATCTCATTTTCCTAAGCACGTGTAGCAGTGAGTGATGAGGATGAACTACGCTGAAGTCTCTAGGCATAACTACATTTTCTACTAACGGTATGTCTTGTGAATGCTTCAAGTAGGCTTTAACCACATCGTCTTTAGTGACTAATCCAATGATATCGCCTTTCTTGTTCACAACAAACACGGCGTCTATATCATTAGCGACCATCTGATATGCTATTTCCTCTAGGCTAGCACTTTCCTCTACTTTAGGGACGTCTTTAACTACAATATCTTCAACTAGTGCTGGCTTCTCCAGAAATGTTACGCCAAAACGAGTCTTCATTAGGGGCTCTGCGTGAGGACTTGGTCTCTTCCAGTATCTTCCATGTTCAGCTATATAGTAGAGGATATTTCTTCGAGAAACTACTCCAACTATTTCACCGTTATAGTCTACTACTATGCAGTGACTAGATTTAAACTTCAGTAAGCTCTTACGGCAGTGCTCAATAGTATCTTTTATAAATACTATTGGGAGGTCTTTTCTAACTATAGTTGACGCGACTAAACCTACTTTAGCAGGAGCTACTTTGCGAGGAGTAACTACTAGCTGTAAGAGTGCTCCAGTAGGCTTGCGCACAACTCCCTGCGAGTATGCCTCTATGGGTATAGGTACGGGCATAGGGACTACGGGCTCTCTGCCAGGTTTTCTTCCCTCAATATAGGCTCTAACTACATCTTCTATTGTGACTATACCCACCAGTTGCTCTTTTTCATTTACTACAGGTAGTACGCTTAAACGTGTTCTAGTCATGAAGTCAGCTACTATATCTATAGGAGTATCAAGACTTACTAAGGGCACTCCTCTTCTTGTTAGCCTAAATACTTTCATTACGTAAGATACTCTTGGACCTCGAGCCATTATCTCCTGTTTCGCTTCTCTCCTGAAGAACCATCGACTAGTCTCTATGAAATCTTCTGCTGTGACTATTCCTTGGATTCTCCCTTCATCGCTTAAGACTACCGCTGCTTTAGCTCCATAGCCCACGATGCGCCACCACAGTTTATCTACTCTATCGCCGCCTTTGCAGACGATCACTTTATCTTCTTCATCAAGGCTTGTGTAAACTTCAGCAACAGTACTTGCTTTATGTGTAACTCCTTCTTCTCTGAGCTTATCGAGTATATCGAAGAGGGATATTGTTCCAACAACTTTTCTCTCGAAAGGAGAAGAGACTACAAGAGCTTCCTCTAGTCCAAACTCTACCATTATGTTGTAAGCTTCCTCTAGGCTCATTTCAGGGGTCAGAAGGGGGTGTTCTCTAACAACGTCGCGTACTCTAAGTCTGGATTTCTTACTAGTTGCTATCAACACGTCGTGTAGCGTGATGAAACCTACACAACTATCGCTAAAAGGATCTTTAAAGACGGGGGCTACCTTAAGCATAAGTTTTCTAAATATTCTCCTACAGTCAACTAAGCGCTCGTTGAGCAGAATTCGGATGCCTAGAGGAACTACTATCTCCTTTATTTTCATTAGGGCATATTCACTTTCAGCAAAATTTAAGTTTTATGTAGGCAGGAGTCTTAAACTAGCTTGAAGAGAGTATCCTTATGTAAAATTCCAGCTGAACCCGGTTTTACAGACTCTACTTCGACTTCAATCCAAGTGTTTTCCGACTTTAAGTATACTGCAGTAGTACCATTTGAACACACAGGAGTTCCTGTCAGAAGATGCTTAAGAGCCTTAAGACTTTTGTAGTCTATCTTCTTATTCTCGGGAATCACTAGCTTGGCTGTAATTTCGCTGATTAGTTTTACTCCTGATTTTTCTAGAACCACAGCAGTGCTAGCATATCCGTTGAAACCAAGCGAAAGCCAAGTGTCTTTAGAGACTATTATCTCATTTTTTCCATCAAATACTCCTCTAAGCCAGCAGGCAGTCTTTTTCTTGCCTCGCAGGACAATTATTTCTCCGCATTTTAAGTCGAGATTCTCAGCTAAGTCTCTCGAGACTTTCACGTACATACCTCCTCTGTCTTCTTTCTTTATCTTCCTTACTAGTGCTGCTGTCACCATACTCTTCTCTCCTCGGCGTAAGCGGTTCAAGAAGTTTCGTCATCAAATAGTTCTCAGATATTTAAACTTTTCTCTGAGTCTCATAGGTAGCCGAGAGCTTTGAATTAAAAGTAGCAAGTTAGTTAATTTGATATACTCTAGTAGAATAGCTTTACCGTGATAACGATAGAAGAGTTCGCAAAAATCGACTTGAGAGTAGGAGTTGTAAAGAAGGCTGAGAAAATATCCGGGTATAGAAAGCTGCTCAGACTTGAAGTAGACTTAGGAAATGAGACTAGAACACTTGTGGCGGGAATAGGCGAATACTACTTGCCAGAAGAGCTCGTAAGCAAGCGTGTAGTAGTTCTAGCTAATTTGAAGCCTAAAAAGATAGCTGGTATTGAGAGCCGGGGCATGATACTGGCAGCGGTGGACGAGAAAAAGAACGTATACTTGATAACAGTAGACGGTGATGCTCCACCCGGTTCAAAAGTGACGTAACTATGGAAATAGAAGCGAAGTTCAGAATAGCGAAGCTAGAGAAAGTCGAAGAAAGGCTCAGAAGCCTAGGAGCAGAATTCAAGGGAACTGAGATAGAAGAAGACGTGTACTATCAGCATCCCTGTAAAGACTTCAGGAAGACAGACGAAGCACTCAGAGTGAGAATAACTCCTTCGTACAGCGAGCTGACGTACAAAGGACCCAAAGCTCCTATTAAGGTAAAGGCTAGAGAAGAGATCTCGGTTAGAGTAAATGATCCTCTTAAAACGTGCTTGCTCTTAGAGAAACTAGGTTTTCGGAGAGTAGCAGTAGTGAAGAAGACTAGAAAGAAGTACGTGTTAGAAGGAAGAGAAATATCCCTCGATGAAGTTGAGGGATTAGGATATTTTATTGAAATAGAGCTTCTCTCTAAGAAGAGCCTCGATGAGGCTGAAAAAGAGCTCTTAGAGTTCTCGAGAAAACTCGGAATACGAGAGATTCCTATTACTAAATCATATCTAGAGCTTTTGCTAGAGAAATTGAGGGAGAAATGAAAGTACTAGTTGCAGGCTGGAGGGATTTATCTACAGTAGACATGATAGGTGAACCATGTTTCGTTATATGGTTATGTGGATGTAACTTTAGGTGCCCCTGGTGCCAAAACTGGCATATTGTGGAGTGTTTTGACTGTAGGTGGTTAGATCCTCAGACTGTAGCTGAGAGAGCTGCTGAGAACTTAGGGCTAGTAGAGTATGTTCATGTGACTGGCGGCGAGCCAACTCTTCAAGACAAGGGTCTCTTAGAACTCTGTAAGGCTCTGAAAGAAAAAGGTCTTAAGGTTAGCGTAGATACTAACGGCTCGAGACCAGAGGTTTTAGAGAGAATTCTTCCCTACTTAAATCATATGGCTATAGATATCAAGGCTCCCTTAAGTGAGCCAGACAAATATGCTAGAGCTATAGGACTGCCTCTGGAAATAGTCGAGAGCTACGAGATTCCTGCAAAAGTTGAGAAGAGTCTTCAAGTAGGGTTATGTAACTTAGAGAAAGTTGAGATCAGACTTCCTGTAGTACCTAAAGTTCATGAGCCTAGCGATGTCTTGAGAGCGGCCCATGAGGTAGAAGAGGTAGTTGGCAGAACTAGGTTCTGGAACAAGGCAGTAGTAGTGCTACAGCAGTATGTTCCATCAGAAACAGTTCCATCGCCATTTCTCAGAGAGCAGCCTATGACTGATGCCGGGCTTCTACAGGCTCTAGCATACAAAATACTGGATGAGACAGAATTCACGCAGATATATATTAGAGCAGTAGACTCTGTTATAAAAATAAAGAGAAATAGTTTTAGAAAAGAGTCTTTGTGAAGTTAACTTCCTTGACTAGCACGTAGGGAACCCATGAAGGTATCGGGGTTTCCCACCAGTGGACATGGTAGAGTTTCTTGGACAGCGCAGCTATATTATTGAGGAGTCTTAAGAAGCTGTCTGCTATTCTCAGTCCTTTAACAGCGTACTTTATTTCCCCATCTTCGATGTAGAACACGCCGTCTCTACACACAGTGGAGAATATGCCTTCTCTAATATTCTGGAAGCGTGTGTACCAGTTGTTAGAAATGTAGATTCCTTTCTTAACTTCTCGGAAGAGCTCTTCTTCATTGAAGTCTCCTGGAAGAACTTTCAGTACGGTGGGCGCTGGAGCAATCCATCCGGCGTTTCCAGTAGAGTTTGTCTTAAAGGCTTTAGCTGTCATAGTGTTGTGTAGAAGTGACTTGAGTACACCTTTCTCGATAACCACTGTATTCTGTGTAGGTATTCCTTCGTCGTCGAAGCTTCTAGCACCTAGTGTATCAGGTTCTCTGCTGGCGTCTACTATAGTGACTATGTCTGTTCCTACTTTCTGTCCAAGCTTATCTGTGAAGAAGGAGCTCTTCATGAGCACGCTGAGTCCAGTAGCAGCGCCCAGCACATGTCCTAAAAGATCTGCTGCTACAAGAGGATCGAGCACTGCGTCGTATTTTCCGGGCTCTATGTCTCTCAAGTTTTTCGAGTCTCTCGCTATCTTCCCGGCTTTCTCTCCAGCTTTCTCAGGGTTAAATGATGATAGTGTCCTCGAGCAGGAGACTCCTGTTCCAGAATACTCGCTGTCAGCGAAAGCTCTGACTGTAATCGAGATTCCTGTAGACTGCTCAGAAGCCTCTACTCCAGTAGAAGTAACCAGGACTCTCGTGCCTTCGCCCAGCGAAAGTTGTCCAGCACATCTCTCCGCGCCATTCTCAAGGGCAGCTGAAATAGCTCTCTCAACTAGCTCGTCTATCTTGTCGCTCGCCTCAACTACCTTTTTATCATAGAGCTTTTCTACAGGAGTGTACTTAAAGGGTCCTTCAGGAAGAGGTGTAAGTAGCGGATTTTCTCTAGCATATTTAGCTATACTTACAAGTCTCTCCACAGTTTTCTCTACTTCAGCTATATTCAGTGTAGATCCGACTACTATCTTCTTACCGACACGTATTCTAATTCCTATGTTCGTTTCATTCCAGTGTTTAATTATGGTTATCTGGTTGTTAGCAAATCTAGCCATATATCTCCTGCCGCTGTGAATCATTACTGCTACATCATTTACTCCAAGGCTCAGAGCCTTTTTAACAGCTTTATTACCCAGCTCCTTAAGATAGTCTACACTCATGTTATCACCCAGGTCTAGTAAACGAAATCTTAGGAGGTGCGACACTAAGCTTAACATTCCTTATCAAGACATGAGGTCCTCCTATCCATACAGGGACTCCTTGCATCGGATTGCCTTTTCCGCATGTCGCGGCGAAGAATTCTACTTCTTTGCCTACTGCCTCTACTTTAGAGTAGAATCCTTCAGTAGTGAATTCTATGAATGGATTCCTCACAGGATGCTTTATCTCGCCATTCTCTATGTAATAGGCTTCTAGTCCTCCGTACCTCTGGTACCACCGGCGGTCACAGATGTTCCACTCAGCGAAGCTCTTAATGTATACTCCTTTCTTGACTTCTCTAAGCATTTCCTCGAAAGTCAAGTCACCGGGAGCCATATAGGTGTTAGCCATTCTGACTATTGGCTCTCTATCGAATCTCGAGGCTCGGGCAGCGGCGTTGCTCTTTTTATTGAGAAGTGCTGCAAATTCTCTGTTCATTAAAAACTCGTTTATCAGGCCGTCTTTAAAGAGGTATCTTGGCCTTGCTTTCACACCCTCGTCGTCGAAGAGGTAGAAACCGTAGCTGTTCGGTATAGTCGGGTCGTCGATTATAGTCACTTTATCTGATCCTATTCGCTTGCCGAGCATGTCTATTTTCATGTAGCTTTCGCCAGCTTCCGCGCCTTCTCTACCCCATATCCTGTCGAGCTCAGAGGGATGACCACAGGATTCGTGGACAATAATGCCTACAAGCTCGGGGCCTAATATGACGTCTACAGGTTCTTTGGGAGGAGCAGTGCCCTCTTCTAAAACCTTTGCTATTGTTTTGACTTCTTCAACGGCTCTCTTTACGACATCCCATCTTTTGTAATTCTCCCATCCCCCACTTTCTCCTAGCTGAATCCATCTCATGGCAGTTCCTTTGCCCGGAACATTGACTATGAACATAGCGAAGAGCGCAACTCTGGGTATCTTAGAGTATATCATTGCGCCTTCACTATTGTGAAAGATTTTCTCTGAGAGGCTGGTGATTAGGTGAAGGCTTCGAGAGGGGAGCTGTACTTTAATTTCGAGAAGAGACTTATCTATTTCACCCAGTTCTCCGAGCTTTTCTTCAAGAGATATCTCAACGGGATTCTCTTTAACATGAAGTATGTAAGAAACTCTATACGCCTCCTCCTCAGTCAAATTAATAGGCTTTTTCCTAAGCTTTTCACTAACCTTAGCTTTCTTGTAAGCTTCTTCCACTATTTCTCTTATACTTTCTCTCGTCATCTCATTTGTAGCAGCAAAGCCTACTCCTCTCTCAGTAAATACTCGAACACTTATTCCCGCGGCGGAAGAGAACCCTACGCCCAGAGGGACGCCGTTAACGAGGGATACATGGTCGCTCAAACTGACTTGGTATCGAGCTTCGGCGTATTTAGCTCCCTTCTCTATGGCGCAGCTTACAGCGTACTCAAGAAGGTCTTCCATCAGAGTAAACTCTTGAACTGTGTATAAAAGTGTTTAGAACGTAGGGTCGCGTAGACGAGGCGCCGAGTTGACTAACCTTTAAATATTCTCCACGAGTTTCAATAGCGGCGATTAGATGAAAATAGTACTACTTCACAGCGATTTTATAGAGTTTGAGCCGAGAGAAGAAGCTATCGAGGAAGCAGAAAAAGTAGTCAAAGAGAAGAAGAGAGTCGAAGAAGCTCTAGTAGTTTTCACAACTGTCGAGAAGGGTGATTCACTGGAGTTAGTCGAAAAGGCGGCTGATAATATAATAGATGTAATGAATAGAGTTAAGGCGGAGAGAGTAGTTATTTACCCATGGGCTCACCTGAGTAGTAAATTAGCTCCACCGGATATAGCACTAGATCTGCTTAAGAGACTTGAAGAAGAGCTTAAGAGAAGAGAAATAGAAGTAGTCAGAGCCCCCTTCGGCTGGTACAAGGCTTTCACTATATCTGTTAAAGGCCATCCCTTAGCTGAGCTTTCTCGAAGTATTACATTAGAGGAGGCTAAAGAAAAGCCCGTAAAGAAAGGTGAGAAAAAGCATATCATAGTTACACCAGATGGACTAGAACTAGATCCAGAGAAATGTGATCTCTCTCAGTTTAATCCAGAGTTCAGAGTTCTAGTAGAGAAGGAGGCTTTAAAGAAAGAGCTCAAGGGAGGAGAGCCTATAATACTAGAGTATCTGCAGAGATTCGGCTTTGAGTGGGAACCCTACTCCGACTTCGGACACATGCGGATGGGTCCTTATGCTTCACTAATATTCGACCTAGCCGCGGAGTACTCGAGAATTGTCGCTCATAGTCTAGGAATACCAGTATTCGAAGTTAAGGGGACTGCTTTCTTCAATCTCAAAGTTAAACCTGTGAGAGAGCACGCTGAACTCTATGGAGACAGATTGTACGTGGTGAGAACAGATAAAGGAGATATGGTGCTGAGATATGCTGCATGTCACCAGCAATTTAGTCTCATTAAAGACTGGACTATTTCATATAAAGATCTCCCCTTCGGAGCATTTGAGATAGCAGATTCTTATAGATATGAGCAGAGCGGAGAAGCAGAGCTCTGTTTTAGGCTCAGAAGATTCTATATGCCAGATCTACACGTCTTTGTAAAAGACGAAGAGGAGGCTAAAAAATGGGTTTTCATAATACATGATAAAATAATGAATGAGATGGCTAAGCTTGGTAGGAATTATGAGCTCTTAGTAAACTTGTCGAGCCCACAGCAGTACGAGCGCTATAGGGACTTCATAGTCGAGCTCGCTAGGAAAATAGGGAAACCTCTCCTAGTAGCTATCTACCCTCCGGGAATAAACTACTACTGGACAATAAACATCGAGTACCATATCCTAGATAGACTAAACAGACCACGTGAAGTGGGTACAGTGCAGATAGACATAGGAAACGCCAAGAGATTCGGCATTAAATACATGGATAAAGACGGCTCAGAAAAATATCCCGTTATACTCCACACAGCTATCATAGGAAGCCTAGAGCGCTACATCTACGCGCTCTTCGACACAGCGCTACTAAAGAAAAAGCCTATGCTCCCCACTTGGATAACTCCAGTACAAGTCAGAGTAATTCCTGTAAGCAAAGATTACATGAAATACGCGGAGAAAATAGCCGACGAGATCTCTCTCCGAGGATTCAGAGTAGACATAGATGATACAGACAGACCCCTGGGAAGAAAGATAGTAGACGCTGAAAGAGAGTGGGTACCATATATAATCGTTGTAGGCGAGCGTGAAGCAAAAGAAAACACTATTACCGTAAGGTTCAGAGAGACAGGAGAGCAGAAAGCATTAAAGCTGAATGAACTAATAGCTAGGCTCGAAGAAGAGACCCAAGGCTATCCCAAGAGACCCTACGGTATTCTGAGATTCTTGTCCAAAAGACCAGGCTTCCTGAAGTACTCCTAAATATTTAAACTATATTTCCGCAATATTTATCGGCTGTCAACGTATGATACCTCTAGTCTATAAAATCAATCCAGTAGATAATGTAGCTACAGCTCTCTCAGATCTAGAGAAATTCAAAAAATACGAGGTATTTGAAGAAGGTAAAGGTATAGTAGGTGAAATAGAGACTAAGACTAGAGTACCGAAGTGGTATAAAGTAGCTCTCGTGAAAATACCGGAAGAGTCTCCTGTATTGAAGTTTGGGTACTCTATAGGGCTAGCAGTAATAGATATTGAGCCGGGAACAGTAGTACACCTAACGAATATAGTTCTTTCAGAGGACTATAGCTTCGCAGAGCTTGTTGAAAGAGGATTTATCATCGGAAGAGCCTTAGTCAATATAGATAAGGGAGATAGTGTAAGAATAGGGAAAAACGTAAAGCCACTTCATCCCGCTTTCTACTCAGCTCCTTATGGTACTAAAGTAGGAATTGCTGCTAAAAGAATACTCGAAGATGAGCTAGTGAGACTAGGAAACATTATAGATGTTCCCCATAAGCTTGGCTGGAACGAGAAATACAGGAGTCTAGTCAAGGAATTCTACAAGTTTCTAAACACAGGCGTAATGAGCATGAGCAGGGTGTAGCCGATGGACAAGTGTCTCGCATACTATAGGGAGAAGCGCAAAGTATATGGTGTGAGAAATCACGTTCTAATTCTCCCGACTACTTTCTGTGTAAACAATGTGGCTTATAGAATATGGTCTCACTTTGCTGAAGAAAAGTGGGGAGAATATGAAGAAAATAAAGTAGTCTTAGCCTCACATGACGCGGGCTGCTGTCATGTCGGCTTTGACAGAGAGGTAGCTTTCAGAACATTTCTCGGAGTAGCCTCAAACCCCAACGTGTATGGAGTACTGCTCGTCAGCTTAGGATGCGGACAATTCTGTAAACCTCCATTAAAGCCAGGAGAAGACAAGAAAGTGAATTTGATGAGCTTTGAGCTCTACGACAGGCTAGTAAAACGAGGAGTCAAAGTGAAGTGGGTCAATGTGCAAGAGGCCGGCTTCGAAAAGGCAGTAAAGATAGGAGTCAAGCATGTAGAGAGAATGATCAAAGAAGCCCGCAAACTCGAAAGAGTAGAATGTCCTCTAGATAAAATAGTAATAGGTGTCGGAAACGGCGCTAGCGATCCTACATCCGGGCTCTTCGCTAACCCCGCAGTAGGACACCTAGTAGACTACTTTATAGAAAAAGGAGGAACAGTAGTTTTCAGTCAGTCAACAGAAGTTCTCGGGGCAGAGGAATACTTATTCAGCAAAGTGAGGAGAGAAAAAACTAAATTGAAGCTAAAGAGGCTGCTGGAGACTCTCATAGTGTTCAAAGAAGGTCTAGAGGAGTACTTAGGAGTATCAGATCCTACTCCAGGAAACATAGAGAGCGGCATATCAACACTTGCAGAGAAGTCTTTAGGTACTGTTCTCAAAATAGGTCACAGCAGAAAAATAGAGATCAAGGACGTACTTTCTTTTGCTGAAAAAGTGCCGAGAAACGGAGGATTGTACTTCATGGATGGTCCTGGAGAAGATCTTCTTGCAATAACTGGCATAGTTGCTGGAGGAGCGCACGCAGTGATCTTCACTACAGGTTTAGGGACACCTATAGGTAGTGTAGTAGCGCCAGTAATAAAGGTCACAGCAAACAAAGAGACTTTCACTAAGCTAGCCGACATAATAGACGTCTACATACCAGTAGAAAAAATATTTGAAGAAAAAATGACACTCAAAGAGCTAGCCGTCAAAGTACTGTATGATTATCTTCTTAAGATATTATCTGGAGAACCGTGTAAAGCAGAAAAACTAGGTCAAATGGATTTTGGTGTCAGAGAGTACTGGATGAAGCTCTAATCAAGCCTCAGTAGTTTTTCAAATAAAGCTTTATGCTAGCAGAGTTAAGATATATGTGAATTATAGCCGGAATAAGTATTAGAATCGAAGAAACTGTATACAACTTAGCTATATTCTCTCTAACTGAACCAGCACCTTTTCCGTGCGGAAGTAATATTAAGAGAGCTCCTGTGACAGCAGAGATAGTGAAGAGCACCAATAACGTTAACGATACTACAGCCCTCAGCCTGCTCACATCTTATCCCTTCTTAGTTACCTCCAATAACCTATTCACAAATATATGTCCTACTCTTCTCCCATCGTACAATAGCTCTATCTTAGGCTCCCTTCCCCCTTAATAGAGCCCAGCTCGAGCTTACTTAAATCAACTTTTTCTTTAAGCACTCCGATTTCCTGTCCCTTATACACTATCACGTAGTGAACTCCTTCTTCGCAAGTCTTCTCTATCACAGAGCACTTAGGGAGAACTTTAAACACTAGTTCCTTGAGTTCGGCTGATACCTCTACATTCGCTGTACTTTCTCTAATCCATCACATGTACAAAAGTATGGCTAAAATAGCTATAGCCATCAAACCAACTACTACCGTTTTCGTCGAAAAGGACCCTTGTAAAGAGAGAACAAGTATTACTCACTTTTTGTGAGTAAAAACAAAGCAAACTTAAATAGGCTTCGGGGGATACTATTATTGCCCCCGTGGCTTAGTGGTAGAGTGCCCGCGTGGTAAGGCTCTCTACAGAGCGGGTGGACCCGGGTTCGAATCCCGGCGGGGGCTCTATGCACTAAAGCAGTTTGATGGAAGGTTTTCTGGATACAAATTCGCAGTACTCATCTCCCTTCGAGAGACACCTCGTTTCGATCAATGAAATTCTCTCACCTATTACATAAGATATAAACCCTGCTAATATTCCTCTTAAATAGTGGCTTCGAGGAGTTTTACTCATACCCTTAAATGGTCTGCATTCAAAGCTATCATATAGCCTAAATCTAATTCTCTTTTCTTCTATATCGAATTCTACCAGCTCGTAGTCCTTAATCCAGTTCAAAGCCTTAAATATTTCAAAGCCTAAGATCAGCAGATTTTTTCCAGTAACTCCGGCGTTCACGCTCCATTTTTCTCCCATTATGTATCCTGCTCGATAGCCTAGATGGTACATGAAGGCGAGGCCGGCGACTCCAAAGTACTGGTCTAGGGCTTTATAAAGCTCGTATAGCCATGCATCGCGCTCTACTATAGCCTCGCCTCCCAGAGTAGTTATTGAGGCCTTAAATGGTGGTAGGAGTATTTCTCCGATTTCCTTGGCTCCATGTTCTATGCCTAAAACCACGTCTAGTTCTTTGAGTTCTTCAAATATCTTCTCTGGCGGGACATCAGCTTCCGTAAGATCTATTTGTGAGATCCAGTAAGCCTCTTTCTCTTCGGCGGGGGCTTCAATAATACCACTAAGAATGTTTACATTATATTTTGCTAGTAGCTGAGAAACTTTCATTAAGGCTCCGGGCTTGTTGACGAGTTTCAGAGCTATATAAGCTATCTTTCTTCCCTTAACTTTTCTGACTATGAAAGGATAAGTTATTCTGTAGCTGGACACGTTAGCCCCTTTAATTAATGTGAAAACTTATATATGTTTATTCTTATGTCAAAA
Organism: Thermoprotei archaeon; assembly: GCA_003650815.1. Lineage (GTDB taxonomy): Archaea > Thermoproteota > Thermoprotei > Thermofilales > B15-G2 > B15-G2. The sequence continues at coordinate 33,671 of QMSB01000004.1, forward strand.
CTCATACTAGCTTGAGATAAACAATGAAGACAGGACTTAAATGATGTGTTTCCGTGAACAGCTTGAGTTTCTAGTCATCTTCCTCCAAGGTACTATACGCATATTTTCGCTTAGAGAAGCTATATTAAGCTCTGGTGAGTAGTAGAGTGTGTTAGACATCAAGGTAATAGAAGACAGATTTTCAACCCATAGGAGAATAGAACTACTCGACTTTACTTCAAAGCTCAATGAAGTAGTAGAGAAACATAGACTCGAAGAAGGGATAGTAATGGTCTTCCTGCCTCATGCTACAGCAGCAGTTACAGCTAACGAAAACGAGCCAGGTCTAGTAGAAGACATAATAGATGTTTTAACTAAAATAGCTCCTCCAGATGGCTCATTTAGACACAACCTAATAGACGATAATGCTCATGCACACATACTCTCAGCCATAGTAAAGTCGTTCTATGTTTTCCCTGTTAAGAGGGGGAGAGTTATTAGAGGAACTTGGCAGAACCTGTTTATCGTAGAACTAGACGGCCCTAGGCACTACAGAAGAATAGTGTACGTACTGCTAGGTAAGTTCAAGCAGTAAAACTTAAAGTCTTATGAGGATATAGTATGACTGCGGATGACTGGTTTTCGGGGAGCCTGAGGGACTCCCGATGAGGTAGCCCTTATCCCGCTGACGCTATAGAAATTTTTCTCCTGTAAAATGTTTAAATAGTAAAATAATAAGTATAGTATTGATGCAGTATCTTTCTTCCGTGAAGCATGTTCTGCCTTCCAGTATTCTTAGGGAGGCTTTGAGCAAAGCTATTGATATTAATGAGGCTGAGGTCCCTGTAGCCGATGAAAATTCACGATACTTAGGAGTAGTAGATCTCAGGCCCCTGTTTCTTCCCTCGACAGATATACTTGATACACGTGTCTCAAATATTATGGTTAAGTATCCTACTCTCTCCGAGGAGTTCTTTTCACCTGAAGAAGCTATGAGTATTATGATTAATAGTGGTGTTAGAGGAGTTCCAGTAGTTAGGGGTAAGAGTGTTTATACAGGAATGTTTTATCATAGAAATGCACTAGAGTATCTTAGAGATAGAGGCTTTGGGAGCAAAATTAAGGTTAACCAAGTAATGAGAACAGTGGTTCCCTGCGTTTTTTCTGAAGATACTCTCGCTAAAGCTGCTGCTGTTATGAGAAGGTATAAGGTTTCAAGAGTTATTGTTACTGAAGAGAGGAGAGGTATTATTAAACCTATAGGCGTGCTTACTAGAACTGATCTTCTTAGAATTCTCTCGAAGTATAGCAAGGACAGGGCGAGTTACGGTGAAGTTGTCGGAGAAAAGTATAGATTTCTTTCTCAGAGAGTTCGAGAATTCGTATCATTTAAACTAATTACCATAGACTACAATGAGCCTATATCTAACGCTATAGCCCTAATGCTAGACAACGATGTTAGGAGTCTCCCTATAGTAAAGAACTCTGAGCTAATAGGGCTTATCGCTTCTACGGATATAATTAAAACTTACGTCAGGTACCTCACTTTAAAGGAGAAAGCGAAGAGAGTTTACTATAAAGTTCACTGTAACGTAGAGGAGCTTAAATCGACTATAGAAAGCATTATTTTATCTAAAAGAATTCCTCCAGGCGTTAGTGTCGACGTAGAGTTCTATAGGCGTAGAGGTAATCTATATGAAGTCTACGTGAGGTTTAGAACATTCAACCGATTTGTTGTCTACGGCGATACTGCGAGAGGAGTAGAGAGAGCATTAAAAGTTCTCAGAAAAGCCATAGACTACTGTAGGGCACGCATTTTTGAAATAAGATAATGAGGTCTCTATATGAATAAAATAAGCTTCGGCATAAGCATATTAGACAGTATCCTAAAGGAAGGATACCCTAAGCAAAGCTTAGTACTACTTGTAGGGGAAGGAGGTATAGGCAAGTCGGTTTTCTTAATGCTGATTGCGAAACATAGACTAGAGCTAGGAGAGCCCGTGCTTTTCGTATGCCTGGATAATGATCCCCTAGCGATTATCGAATCATTTAAAAGCTTTGGATTCGAAGTCGATAAGTATACTGAGAAAAACTTACTAGGCTTTATTGACTGTTACTCCTTTAAAGTAAGTGCTATTTACCGCAAAAACTTAAGCTATGTTTTAGGGATAGCTGATCCTAAGAATCTTAATCAATTAGCAAAGACTATAGTTGAGGCCATGTCAAGATTAAGTGTAGGGAAAGGAGGATGTCTTCTGCTGGACAGCTTAAACGAAATATTTCTCTACAATGACTTAACTAGAGTATCTGACTTCCTTAAGGAAGTGAGGTATATTGTGATAAGGCACTATGGAGCGTCTTTCTTCGCTACAATTCACGTAGGCTTAAGCAAGTGGGAGGAGTTAAGATCTATGATCGAGCACTTAGCTGACGGCGTAATAGAATTCAGGTTCGAGCCATCACTTAGCGAAGCAGGTGTTTCTGTAAGACAAGTTAGAGTAAAAAAGATGCGTGCAGTTCCACACGACTCAAATTGGTATAGTTTTCACATAACTAAGGAAGGTATAGTTCCATTAAAAGTTAAAATAAGAGTTAGTGGAGAAATACAAGAGAAGCGAGATGATGATAAGAGCTAAGCGCGGATAAATGACATAGCCGGTGCTCGCTGATAACGCGTATTCTCGGCAGAGAACTTAGAGCTACTGAATAAAGATCACCAATAAGGATAAATATTCTGTAATTATTTATTAGTTAACTTAATTTTCTTAATTACTTTTATAGATTCAATCACTGTAGTTGGATATTGTCCCTTTACGTCTTTCTCATACTCTTTTACCATGTCCCATATGCAGAGTAGCGCTACTGATACAGCGGTTAGGGCCTCCATTTCAACTCCTGTTTTAGCATATGCTTTAACGGCAACCCTTACCCTAACTCCGTCTTCTTCAAGCTCGAAGGCTATATCAACATGAGTTAAAGGTAGTGGGTGACACAGCGGAAGTATCTCAGGTGTTCTTTTACAAGCCTGAATAGCCGCTATCTTCGATACTGTAAAAACATCTCCTTTCCTCACCTTTCCGCATCTAATTCTTTCTACGGTGTCTTTTCTCAGTTTTATTTTACCTTCAGCTACAGCTATTCTGAGAACATCTTTCTTACCCGAAATATCTACCATTGAAGCAGACATAAGACCACTAATAGTATGAGAATAGGAGCTATTTAAAGAAAGGTTCTCTTAGAGAATTAGCTTTAATGAACAGTTTTGTTAAGACTTCCTCTTTCTCAGGTAAAGTCATGTTAGATCTAATTACATGAAGCAGACTTATAGTATTGTCATTTCTCATTAAACATGGCTTTAATTTACCATCATGAGTCAATCTGATTTTCCTGCACTTTAAGCAAAACTCGGAATTACCGTACGACTCTACTAGCTCTACCTTAATTCCTGTAGGTAGTACATATACAGGTCTGTTTTGAAGATCTCTCCTATATTCCTCTACGCAGTGCTTTCTCAAGTAATTCTTAATGTGCGTCAGCGACACATGATATTTACAGTATTCTTCAAAGCCTACTCCAAGCGGAATTAGCTCAATGAAACAGACATCAGCTCCTATTTTCGAAGCAAAGTTAATTATTTTTAAATATTCATCGTGGTTTAATCCATTTAATATGACTGTATTTAATTTAATTTTTAATCCATAACTAGCTATATTCTTAATACCCTCGATAACTCTTTTTAATCCATTTACTTTAGTTATAGTCCTATAGACTTCCTCGTTTAGAGAGTGCAGACTTACGTTAATTCTATCGAGTCCTGCCTCTACAAGCCCTTTTGCTCTATTTTCTAAAAAATAGCCATTGGTTACCAGAGAAATCTCAACATCTTCAAATCGGCTTAAGTACTGTACAATGAGCTCCAAGTCGTCCCGTAATAAAGGCTCTCCTCCCGTTACCTTAAAGAACCTTATTCCCAGCCTATGGGCTACTTTACATACTAGAGCTATTTCTTCCGCCGATAGCTCGTCACTAGACATTTCTTCGCCTTCTCTGTGGCAGAAGAAACACATGTAGTTACATCTGCCTGTAACAGATATTCTCAAGTGAGTTAAAGGCCTTCCATATTTATCTACTAGCACGCGTAAATCACCTTACCTGTATCCTTGTGGAGAGAGTATCCCGGGAGGAGAGTAATTATTTTCTTAAGACTACTTGGATCGAGTACATGCATAAAATCTTTAGCTATGTTTTTATTTAATATGTCTTTGCTTAATATAAAATCATATATTTCTGTTGAAATTTTTGTAAATCCTAATTTATATTTATCTGCAATGTACTTTACTGCTACCCCTACGTCGGCTATTCCTCTAGAGATCAGATATCCTACTGCTTCATGTGTTTTTACTTCATACTCGAACCCCTTTATCCTTTCCTTGAATTCTCGAGAACTTACTTTTTCTTTTTTGGCTTCTCTTTTAATAATTTCTTCTATTAAAGCTCTTGTTCCAGAACCCTTATTTCGATTAATAAACCTTAGTTCATTTTCAATTATTTCTGTAAAAGACTTTATCTTCAGGTCTCTGCGGTACACAAAACCTTGCTCCCTTAAGTATCCTCTCACTACAACTAGGTCTCTATACTTATATTTCTCTATAAAAGGAATGTTGTATTCTCCTGTAGATGGATCGTATAAGTGTGATCCGGCTATATCAGCTATCTTTTTGCCTACTAAGTTTAAACCTGTAAGACTACCTGTGATAATTATTTTTAGTGAATATCTTTCTCTAAGTCTCTCTAGAAGGCTTATCGCTAGAGGACAGTGGCTTCCCGCGAAAAGTACACGTTGTCTGAAATTCTCTGAAAATATTCTGACGGAAACCGTTGCTCCTTCAGCTAAGTACTCTGTGTTCTCCGGTATTGTTATGAATCCGTCGCTCATGTAAAGTGTGTATAGAGCCCCGCTGTGTGTACTCAGTGGATACGCATAGATTTTACCTCTTCTCTCAGCTATTATCGCTGGTACAAGCTTAACTAGTCCTACTGCTCCTCTTACAGGAGACAGGAGTTCTGCTTCTACTGTTTTCTCAATAACGCTAGGTGATGTTCCCTGAAGCATTTTTATTAACGGAACTAGCAGTAATTTAGCTATATTAAGGCAAGATACAGGAAAGCCGGGAAGTCCGAAAAGCACTTTTTCTCCAGCTAGAGCTATCACAGTAGGTCTTCCGGGAGAAACCTTTAGTCCGTGGACAATTACTCCGGGTCCGTACTCTGAAAAAACTCTGTAGGTTAAGTCGCCGAGACCTGCTGAAGTGCCTCCTATCGTCACTACAATATCGCTGTCCTCGAGAGCTCTATCTACAGCATCCTTTATTTCACTATAGCTGTCTTTAACTATATTCAGTCGCTTTACAGAAGCTCCAGCTTCTTCTAGCAGCGCAGCTATCATAAACGAGTTCGAATCATATATTTTTCCATACTCGAGCTCCACGCCGGGCTCAGCTAACTCGCTACCTATCGGTATTACTGTGACTTGAGGCTTAGAGTAAACTTTAATCTTCGTTATACCCGCCGACAGGAGTACTCCGATAAGCTGTGGGGTCACTATTTCGCCTCGCCAGGCGACTATTTCTCCTTCAGCAATATCTGATCCTACTAGGTCTACGTTTTCTCCCTTAGCTACTCTTCGATAGACTTCTACTTCATTAGAAGGAGTCTTACAAGTATACTCTACTGGAATTACAGCATCTGCGGGATAAGGTATAGGGGCCCCTGTGTCTATTTCAGCGCACTCTCCTTTTCTGAGCTCAAAGGAGGGAGCTTCGCCTATCTTCACTACGCCTGCGAGCTTCAGTTTTACGGGCTTATCTTCGTATGCGAGTGATGTATCTGAAGAATAGACAGCATAGCCGTCCATCAGCGCTCTGCTGAAGGGTGGAACCGAATATGCTGCTTTGATATTTTCAGCGAGCACTCTTCTAAGAGCTTTTTCGACTGGAACTTCTTCTACACGTAGACTTCTCGCTTTCACTATTTTAGATAATATTTCAAATACTTCGCCTAAGTCAGCAAGCTTTCTATAAACTTTCCTATATTTTCCCATAAACTTCTACCCCCACTACTTCTCCTTCATCGTATCCCTCGATGTCTTCAGGAACCACTACAAACCCGTTTCCCAGAACTAGGCTTCTAAGAGATCCTGATCCTCCAACAGTTAATGGTTCGGCGTAAAAGCCACTGTTTCTCCTGAAGACTCTGACTCTAACAAATCCCATGAACCCCAGCTTTACAGTAATTCTCTTCGTGAGCTTGGCCTTAATAATAGGCCTAGGCAGGTACTCTACTCCAATCCACTTCTCTAAAACTGGCTTAACTACTAGCTCTAGTCCAGCTAGAGCAGCTACAGGTAAGCCGCTTAAATTCACTACAAGTCTTCCTCTGACAGAGGATAATGCAGTGGTTTTGCCTGGCTGAATAGCTATTCCGTGTACATGTGCTTCTGGCTCTAGTTTTCTGACAGCTCTAACACTGTAGTCTTTCGATCCTAGGGAGCTGCCACCACACAGGACTACTATGTCGTTCTCTTTGAGCAGTGTTTCTAGAAGATCTGCTATTTCATCGGAGTTGTCTCTAGCTATCAGTATTTTTGAGACTTCAATGGAGTGTTCACGAAGCCACCCCTCTACTATTCTCCTGGTGAAAGGCACAGCCTTTTCCTTAACGAACTCGTCTCCAGTACAGATAATCGAGGCTTTTACATCAATTACAGGAACTGTAGCAAAGCCCAGCGCCTCTAAGGCAGCTAAATGCCAGGGTCTGATTAAGTCTCCTCGCTTTAAAACTAGATCTCCTTTGGCTAGCTCCTCTCCAGGAAGAGAAACATTTTCGTATCTGCTCACTTTCCTGTAAATCAATATTTCGTTATTTCTCCTAGAGGTATCTTCTACTCTAACAACAGAGTCTGCTCCCTCGGGGAGAAAGCCTCCAGTCTCTATAGCTACGCCTTCACCAGCTCCTATTTTTACTGAAACTAATTGCCCCGAGTATATATGATATGGAAGAAGCTTGACTAGAGCGGGACTCGTGTAGGATGCTTCCTCGCAGTCTTCACTTCTAACAGCATAGCCGTCCATAGTAGCTTTCATATATGGAGGAAAATCTCTATCAGAAACAATGTCGGCTCCACAGATTTTGTTCAAGGCTTCCTCTAGAGGTAAATCTGTAATAGATAGATTCTTTTTAAGTAGGCTAGATACTTCTTCGACAGCTCTGTGTACTCTAGTTAGTTTCCACATCAGTTTCCTAGGTTTCTACTCTGTAGACAGATATAAGCGTTATATCTGCGCGGAAACAACGCTTTAGACGAATGCCTCTTCGTGTTTAGCTTCGCGCTTATATTTCTCGATGAATTCTCTCAGCGCAGTGAAAGCCTTCTCCCTATTCTCGGCTGCGACTGCCGCTACTATAATGACATCGCCGGGCACTAGTGTTCCCGAAGACAATACTGCATCTATCTTCACTCCATGTTTTAAAGAGATCTTCTCTGCGATAGTCTTTAAAGAGTCTCTACTAATGCCTGCTTTAAACCAAAGCACTCTTTTCCCCTTAGAAACCTCCTTAACTTTTCCCACGAAGACGCAAATAGCTGGATCTCTAGTAGACAGAATTTTCTTTATAAAAAGACATGCGTCATCTGCACTCACTCTATCCTTTTCTAGGATCTCCGATCTCCCCCAGTGAGAAACTCCTCTCAGTGTTTCGAGAGCGTGTTCCGCTAAAGGAAGAATTATTTCCTTTAGAGCCTGCTCAACAGCCGAAGGTTTTCCTGGAACAACAAACACTAGAGAAGAGCCAATGGCACCCGCTAAAGCCCTAGATAAAACAGCCCTTACTCCCACTTCCTTAGAGGACAGTCTCCTGAAAAATTCTCCAAAGCCTTCAAGCCTTTTTTCCAGCAAAGGCTCGACAGCTTCTACTGAGAGATCTCTAGGCCCCAGCCCCGTTCCCCCACAGACAATCACTACATCTGAACACAGAGACTCCTCAAGCACTTTAATCTGAATAAGCCTCTTCTCGTTTGGAACAATATGGTGACTTATCTCACTTACACGGCCACTGACCGCCTCTTCAACCGTGTGAAGAATACGGTCAAGAGACTTGTCAATAAAGACTCTATCACTTACTATTATCAACGAAAGTCTCACAAAATATCTTTGCGAACAAGTATTAAAGGTTACTTCGTATTTTCTGTACTCGAAGTCCTAAAGAACTTTAGTGCTGAAACATCTTCAACTGCTTTCTCCGCTAAATATTCTTTTAGCGCTCTATATACTCCCTCCTTCACTCCTTGATAAACTACTGCTAGAAATACTTCTCCTTTGCTCACTCCCTTGCTTCTTGCCAAGTCTTCAAGAAGAGTATCTAGGGTGTCCTTAATAGCCCAATAGATAGCCTCGTAGACTTTCTCCTCTTCCAGCTTCACAATTCTTGATAAAGAAAAGCCTTTATTGAAACTTTCCCGCTAAGAGCCTTAATCAACAATACATCGTCTTCATAAGCAGACATTTTGACCACGATATCATAGTCATTAAAGAAATCTAGAACATACTCGTAGTATCCTAGCTTCTTGAATAGTTTTCGTGAAGCAATATTATCTATAGTTGTTGAGGCAAGTGAAAAGTTGGCTCTTCTTCGCTTGAAATAGTCTTCTGCTTTAAGAACCATTTGCGACGCTATACCCGTCCTTCTATATTCTTTTAAAACTCCAACATAATATATCACACCACATCTATGTCCTCTGATTTCTGTAACATAGGCTTCGAGGAAACCTACCATTCTGCCTTTCTTCTCAGCTATGAATACTTTAGTCCTTTTAAGTGCGAGAACTGCGTAGTAGCTGTGCCAGGAGTCGAAGATCTTCTCGATTACTTCTGCTACCTTGTCTTTTTCACCGTCTTTAACTTCTCTGATAATCACCTTATCTGAGGTAAAGTTAATAGTCTTTTTAATCACATAGAGTCTGTGCTTAAAACTCCAATAGAGCTCTATAAGCTTTATAGGGACAGGAAGACAGCAGAGAAAATTGTACGTAGAATTCATGATTTGGCGAAGAATATTGGGTACAAAATTAAGATAATGAATTTTTGTGGTACTCATGAGTATACTATTACTTATTATGGTATTAGGAGTCTTATGCCGGATAATGTGGAGCTTGTAGCGGGCCCAGGCTGCCCTGTCTGTATTGTTCCCGCGAAGTACATTGATGTCTGCGTGGATTTAGCTCTTAGTGGAGTCACTGTCTTTACCTACGGAGATATGTACAGGGTTCCGGGGAGCGAGTATAGTTTAGCTGAGGCTAGGAGCCAGGGAGGTAAAGTTAGAGTTGTATATGGTTTTCTTGACGTATTGAAGGAGCCTGAGTCTAGAGAAGCTGTCTTCTTTGGTGTTGGTTTTGAGACTACTCAGCCTACTGTCGCTTCTCGTATTGTCGAGAACTCTGTGCCAGATTCCCTGAAGATACTTTCTGCTTATAGGCTTACTCCCCCTATAATGAGATATTTGCTGGAAAACAATGTAGTAGAGCTACATGGAGTTATAGCGCCGGGCCACGTGTCGACTATCATAGGGTCTTCTTCATGGGAATTTCTTTCCGAGGAATTCAATATACCCACAGTTGTAGCAGGATTTGAGCCAATAGACGTCTTACTGGCTATTCTGAATATCATTGAGCAGATTTCTTCAGGCAAAGCTTATCTCTATAACGAGTACTCTAGAGTAGTTAAAAGAGAAGGAAATATTTTAGCTAAAAAATATGTCGCGGAGTGTTTTGAAGTATGTGATGCCTCTTGGAGAGGCATAGGCGCGGTCTCCCGGAGTGGCCTCTCTTTTCGAGAAAAATACAGGAAGTACGATGCTGTAGCGGAATACGGACTAGATTTGACGGGCGGACTGGATACTAGGCCTGGATGCAGGTGCAGCGATGTTATACTGGGTAAAGCTAAGCCTACTGACTGCCCCTTCTTTATGAAAGCATGTACTCCCCGCCATCCCTATGGCCCATGCATGGTATCTAGCGAAGGTACCTGTAGTATATGGGCTCGCTATGGTGCATTACTTAGAGATAGCGAACCCGAGTAGGGCGAATATGAACAATAGTTTATATGCTTCAATAACATCTTGTGCCTCGTACCGAACTACTGACCCGGAGACTCTTTTTACGCCTGGAACTAGTGAAGCTACTTCGGCGATTGAGGAGTCTGTGAAGAATACCTCAAGTGATACAGGTTCTTTTACTTTAAGAGGCTCTATTTCTCCTCTTTTAACTTTACTTAAAGCTCTTTTGGCTGCCTCAGCTATGAGTAGCTGGGCTTTCTTCGGATGAATATGCCTAGCAGCATATCTGCTGATACCGTATTTGACAGGCACTACTTCGATATTCTTGATGGTTTTCTCGGCCTCACTCGTAATTTTATCGTCTCCCGTCACGAGAGCCACGGGGACTCCATAATGTCCTGCAACTGCTGCGTTTAGGTAGAATTCGCTTACTTCAACTCCATTTATCTTAACATAGTTGATTGCCCTACCTGAAATAGTATGGTCTAGCACTGCTCCTGCAGTATGCTTTTTGGCGTGATAGCCTATGAAGAAAGCCGCGCTGAAACTAGAGTCTAGTCCCTCCATCATTAACAGAGGCTTCAGTCCTCCGGTAATTATTTCGACATTTTCATATGGCAGTTCATCGAGCAGCAGGTTTATCATAGATCCATGCGAGTCATTTACCAGAACATATTCTGCTTCTTCTTCGAGAGCTGCTCGGACAGCCGCGGAGACCTCGCAAGTCATATATTTTCTCATTTTTTCATAGTCTCGTCCAGTAGAGCTTACATGATCTTTAGCTACAACGCCTGCTATACCCTCCATATCCACAGA
>QMSB01000005.1 GCA_003650815.1 Thermoprotei archaeon
GACGCCCTGATCGAGTATTTTCTTAGAGGCGTCTATATAGCTGAGAGTTTCGCCAGTAGCCATCTCGACTAGCGCCTCTAGTTCTCTAGCATTTAAAACTAGTATGTCTACGTATTTCAGTTGATCTAGTGGAAGTTTCTTGACTGGAGCTACATTAAGTATAGTCAGAGCTCCCTTTTCTTTTCCTCTTTTCATTGCTTCTAAAGCTGTTTCTATAGGTATTTCGAGTTGCGCTAGTACTACCGAGGCTTTAGAGAAGGCGGGCTCGGCTTTATTCAAGTCTTTAATACATATTCTGTTGTCGACGCCTGGAGCTACTGCGATAACGTTTTCACCTTCCTTGTCTACGATAATGAAGGCGACTCCGCTTTTTTCCTCGGAGTCGACTACTATGTAATCTGTTTTCACGTTATTTCTTTTAGCGTTCTCTAGGAGCTCTTTTCCTACGAAGTCTTCACCTACTCTGCTGACCATATAGACTTCTGCTCCTAGTCTAGCTAGAGCGACAGCTTGATTAGCTCCCTTTCCTCCTGGGAATGTCTCAAACTTATGTCCTAGGACAGTTTCACCAGGCTTAGGAAGAGTGTCAACATATATGACGAAGTCCATATGCATTGTACCTACTACTACCGCGGTAGGTCTCATGAAAGATTAGTGAATCCAGTGCTAATAAACTTTAAGAGAATACAGCAGGTAGTCATATAGGTTTCCTCGACCACTATTCTTCGTGAACTGTAGATTAGTAGGGCTCTACACTAAAACAAGACAATTTGTAGAAGATATACTTGAATCACTTGTCACTGCGTCGAAGTACGACTATATAGCAGATAGAGTCTTCAAAGGAAGAATAAAGTCTCATGACGACGGCTGGGGCTGTGCTCTAGCCTTAATGAAAAATAGTGCTTGGAGAATAGTCTTCTATAAGACAGTAAAGCCCATATGGAAAGACGGCATATCTTTCTTAAAGAAGAGTCTAGAGAACTTCCACCAAGTCATCGGAGTAATACACACGCGTAAAGCATCAAGTAACACTCCGATAGATACCTTTTCATCGCATCCATTTCATGTAGTAGTTGCTGACGGTAGTTCACTTTACTTAGTTCAGAACGGCGGATTAAACAAAAAGGGCGCATGGGAGGTTATATGCGAGGAATGTGACTTCGAGCCCGATGATGTTTCTGATACTTTCATGTACTCCTTAATGCTAGCAAAATACTATAAGCTAGGAAGCGGAGCTCCTCCCGAAAGACTGGCAAAAACTTTGCGAAAACTTCACTTCTTTTTAGAGGCAGAAGACCTGGCAGGAAGATGTGTTAATACTTTTCTCCTACAGTATGCTCCTCGAGATAAAGTAGCCTTAGGGATAGTAGTCTACTACACTCAAGAGAAGTACAGGGAATACTATGAAGTATATGAAATCACTACTGAGGACGGCGAAATAGCATATGTTTCTAGCACAGTTGCAGAAGAGCTAGAGAAGAAAGGCTATAGTGTAAAGCTTGTCGAAAACAGGAAAATAATAGTACATTTTCTAGAAGATGGAGTTTTAAGAAAAATAAGCTACGACCTGAAGTCGATATAACTCTCAGTAATATTACTTTAGGTAATTTTTAATCGTCAATCATTACTTCTATGCAATTTCTGGAAGAATTAATCATAAATATTTGGGATTAGTAAAGAGTATGTGGAGAGCAGAAATATAAACTTATCTAAATTTCTCGCTCGAAGAACTCAATTTATGAGAGCATCTGAAATAAGGGAACTCTTAAAGTGGGCTACCGAGCCGGGAGTCATCAGCTTTGGTGGAGGTATGCCGGATCCCCGATATTTTCCTTACAATGATATAAGGGAGATAACAGACTATATCATTAGAGAAAAGGGAGATAAGGCTTTTCAGTACACGAAAACAGAGGGCGTAGATGAGCTGAAAGAAGAAATACTGAAGTTTATGACTAAAAGAGGGACTAAAGTCGATAATATTAACCAAATACTAGTAACTAGCGGCAGTCAGCAGGCTCTGGAGATACTAGGGAGAATATTCATGGATCCAGGGGACTTAGTTGTAGTAGAGCTACCTACTTATCTGGCTGCAATACAGGCGTTCAGAGTATACGAGCCAATTTTCATAGGCATACCTATGGACGACAATGGCATGAGAACAGATATTCTTGAAGAAAAATTGAAGAAAATCTACTCTGAAGGGAAATCAGTTAAACTAGTTTACACTGTTCCTACATGCCAGAATCCAGCGGGAATAACGATGAGTAATGATAGGCGAAAACACTTGTTAGAACTGGCAAGCAAGTACGATTTCTTGATAATTGAAGACGATCCCTACAGCTACTTCCTTTTCAAGAAAATAGACTTCCGGAGTATAAAGTCCATGGACACGGAGGGCAGAGTCATATATTTAAGTACGTTCAGTAAGATACTAATACCTGGTCTAAGACTAGGATGGAGTGTAGCTAGCGAAGAAATAATTACAAAAATGGCTTTAGCTAAACAAGCCATAGACTTGTGTTCACCAGCTTTCTGTCAATATATTGCTGCTGAAGCACTCAAGAGGGGAGTCGTAGACAAACAGATACCTATAATCAAAAAGGTATACAAGAATAAGAGAGACCTTATGCTAGAAGCTTTAGAAAAATATTTCCCAGAAGGCTGTAGATGGACAAGACCTGTAGGAGGAATGTTCATTTTCGCCTACTTACCTGAGAAAATAGATACATCACTGATGTTAGAGAAGGCTAAGCAGAAAAAGGTAGCATATGTTCCGGGAAGATCATTCTTCGTTGACGGAAGCGGCTGGAATACAATGCGCTTAAACTTTACTTTTGTAAATGAAGAGGAAATAGAAGAAGGTATACGGAGATTAGCAGAATTAATTAAAGAAGAACTATAAATACTACCTATTAGTATATTTTACACGGTTTTATTTATTAATATAGCCTATTATTAGATTTACGGGATTTTCCATAATAAGAGGGCGGTCGAAAGTAGTAGTACTTCAGGACACCGGGCTTTCATCATATTCATCAGCGTGGGTTCATAACATCACTAGTTTTCTTGATTAAGTACCGTTAATACGAGATATAAAAATATCTGCAGAAGATGGTTATCACAAATGGGTTTACTGCCTGAAAGCAGGGTCATCGGGGCTAAAAGCACGAGGCCTAGTCTTAGGGACTAGGCCTAGTACACTTGCCCCTCGCCATATATTATATTGCGGGGGAGAGATTTAAATTTTATTTATGAAAAAGAGATTTAAATACTAAGTATAATGTCATTTTTTATTTATATTTACCTCTTTTTTGAGTATATTACTGATCTTAAAACATTATTTAAGATGTTCTCTAGCCTAGCTAATTGAGCTGAGAGAGGGCATGATATTTCGAACTTTATTGGAGTAATAACGATATTTTTCTGAACTAGTAGCTCATAGGTATCTGAGTTTTTCTCAAGTGGTGCTGGGACGCCGTATATCCAGTAGTATTTTTTCCCTCTCGGATCTACTCTTTCTTCAATATTCTCTATGAAGCGTAGTCTAGCAGGCTTTGCTGTAACTACACGAGTCTTCTCAGTTATCTCTGAAGGGAAATTAACGTTAAGAAAGTCTGCATCAATTAGGCCTTCTTTAAGCACTTTCTCTACAAGAGTTCTCGATATCTTTTTAATAGTTTCTGCTAGGAGAATATTGTGCTCTAGTTCGTCGCCGCTCTCAATAGCTACAGAGAAGGCTATAGAGGGTATTCCTAGGAGCCATGCTTGGACAGCAGCGGCTACTGTTCCTGATGAAAGGATTACTTGAATACTAGTATTGTCTCCTATGTTTACTCCTGAGACAACTAAATCTATCTCAGAGACTATTTTTCTGTGAGCGAAATGTATGATGTCGCTAGGAGTACCGTTGAGCAGGTACATAGGCATGCCGTGGTAGTTTATTCTATAGGCTCGAAGAGGCTTATGTAGGGTGAGCCCCATTCCAGTAGAGCTTTTAGGTGTTTCAGGAACAACTACTATCGTTTCACCTAGATCTGAGACAGCTTCAAATAATAGCCTAAGACCAGGACTGTATACACCATCATCATTTGTTACTAATATAACAGGCTTCATATTAAACGCTATAGTGTTTTTTCTCCCTTAAATATCTTCCGAGATTAGTTCCCTCTAGCAGCCACGAGAATACTGGTCGCAATATATTATTTGTCTAAGCTGATTCAGTAAATCACTTTCACTAGTGTATTGAAGTATTTTGAATTTTTTAGCTGATATTTCGTATTCCTTAGCCTTTTTCTTATCTATAATTAAGCATATTTCGGCTCTATGTTCTAAGTCAAGTGCTCTAATAAGTTCCCTTACTAATTCTTCAAGTAAATCCTTTTTAGCGAAATCAAAGCATATTATTCGTTTGTCTTTCTGAGCAACTATATCAAAGAAGTGAGTGTTTCCACTGGCTCCCTTAATACACCCCCTTAATGTTACCTTGTAGTTAGCTTTCTTTAACTCTTCTTCTATCAATTTTACGCACACGTTAGCTCCCCCTGTAAATTACGTATAGCTATTTACTGTTTAAATATATATAATTTTAGCTCGATACGTATATAAAATTAACACAAGTATTTGAGTATTATAAAGCATTATACTATATAATCATAAAAGATAAAGTGTTATTGTATTAAAAAGACTATTTAAATAAATTTGCATCAGAGTCTCCTCCTCAAGTAAGGCACGTAGAGAGCTAGTGCTGGATTATGTCCCGTTACTCTGTCTTTAGCTATAAGGCAAACTACTGGGGCTTTAGATATCTTAGTGAAGACCGCGTCATGACCTACACAAAGCCCTACGGTGATGTTTAAGTTTGTGTTAAGTTTGTTTAAAATTAATGCTTGAAGGACTGGATTACACATTGCCTCAAATCCTTTCCTCAACTTATCTTCTTCTCCTAAACCCAATCTACTTTTATCAATTGCACCACATTTACAGCAGACTGAGAATACTTGAAACCCCTTCCTTCTCAAATAGTCTGCTACTGCTAGAGCCTCATTCGATAGTCCTATGCAAAATGCAAGACCTATTTTCTCAGCGTCTATCAGCTTAGCGAACTCAGCTACTTCTCTTAGTCTAGGCCATTCACAATAACCTCTCTTTTCTACAAGCGAAGCTGCTACAAGAAGTTTCTTTACTTCAGGTTTTAAGGCTATTTCAAGAGATTTCTCCACTAGGTCTCTAAAAACCATCGTAGGGCACTCTTCTGAGAGCTTGTCTATTAATCCTGAACTACATGACTTTGACGTACACTTATCGCATAGAGCTCTTTTCATATTTACGCTTATTTGGTAGGCTATAAATAACTAGAGCTGATTTGAAGAAAAGTTGTCTATTTAGTGAGAACTTAAATTAATATTAAGCTTTCAAGTAAATTCTGGGTGAGTAGAATGTCTCTCAGAGACATTATTCGCGCTAAACTTGGCTGGAATTTAGGCGATATGGATCTGCACGCAGTTTATGATACTTTTCTTAAAATAGTATCAAGATATGGGTACTCTACTGCAAGAGAAATTTTTGAGGAAGCGAGACTACCTGTTCCTAAAAAATATGCTACTGCTAAGGTAATTTTAGTAGGAGACTCGGGGGTAGGTAAAACTAGCCTGTGTATAAGATTTACTCTAGGAACATTTGCTGAGAAAATAAAATCTACAGTGGGAGTAGCATTTGGCGCAAGAGCTCTGCTCGTAAAAGATGATCTTTTAATCAAGCTAGTTATATGGGATACAGCAGGCCAGGAGCGCTTTTCTTCGCTTAGACCAGCCTATTATAAGGGGGCCCTAGGAGGTCTCCTAGTTTTTGATATAACAGATATAGAGTCTTTCTTAAATGTCGAAAAGTGGGCTAATGAAGCTAGATCAGTTGTAAAAGATATTCCATTGCTTTTAGTAGGAAATAAAATCGATCTTCCTACTAGAAAAATCTCGGAAAAGGATGCTTTAAAAGCTGTAGAAAACCTTAAGTTTATAGGATATATTGAAACTAGTGCCAAAACAGGGAAAAATGTAGAAAAAGCGTTTATAAATCTAGCAAAATACATAGTCGATCACTGCAGTTCAAAGCTACATATCACATACTTCTAGCAACTCTTCTTGAGAAAACGGTCTTTATTTGAAAATATTTATTTGTTGTTGCCAGATAGATATAGTGAATTAAGAGGAGACTACTATGTTAACGGGGGAGGCTAAGCCTATCAAAATAGTGCTTTGCGGTGAGGGAGGTGTAGGTAAGACAAGTATAGCACATAGATTCACTAAGGGAGTCTTTTATGAAGTTATGAAGATTACTGTCGGTATAGAGCATTTTACTAAAGTACTTGAAGTTAATGGAAAACATGTAAACCTAGTGCTATGGGATTTAGGTGGAGAGGAGCGTTTCAGGTTTCTAGCACCAGTATTTCTTAGAGGTGCAAGAGGAGGAGTATTTGTATTCGATGTCACTAGAGAAGACACTTTCCTGAAAATAGATGAGTGGTATTCTATTTATAGGAAGTATGTTGGAAACGCGCCAGCAGTACTAGTAGGTAATAAAATCGACTTAGAAGAGTTCCGAGTAATATTCAGAGAACACGCTGAAGACTACGCTAAATCAAGGGGCTTCATAGGGTACTATGAAGTCTCAGCTAAAAACAACTTAAACATAGAAAAACCTTTCATCGAGCTTGTTAAACATATTATTTCAGAGGAGACTTGATTACTCTTTAAGAATAATCTTCTTATACAAGTCGAAGATCCTTCTCCAAGCTTCTTTAATATTATCTATACCTTTTACTTCTTTTTCAAAAGGACATCCCTCTATTTCATCTACAAGTTTATCGTACTTTACTATAATATTGTACTGGCGGAGCATTTTGTAGGCTTTTTTGCTCATTACTCTACCGTAAACTGCTCTAGCTCTATTTCTAATCAAGATTACTGCAGCAGCCTTACCTACTACCTTATCTGCTACACTAGAATTATCTAGTATTGTCATAACATCGATGAGCTCCTTTACTCCCTTACCAAATCCAACGAACTTTACTTCTCCGTAACGTACCACAACGAGCGAGGCTTTTAGCTTATTAAAAAACTTTATTGCTAGCTCTAGGTCTTTGGGAATAAAAGCCATTTAGTTCACCTTCCTATCAGAAAGATTCAATGGCTAACGGTATATTAACGTTATTTTCGGCTCTGAAACCTAATCACAAGTAAATATTCTAAGTGCTTAACCTAGCAATCAGACTGCTTCCATTGCTCTGTAATCAAGTAGAGCAGATAGATATTCCTCAAATTCTCTTTCAAATATTCCTCAAGTTTTTCTTTGAGGTACTTGGTGGGAATTCTCTTTCTGCCAGCTCTCTGCGAGAGAGAAGCTTCTAGAAGTACTTCTCTGAGTGAAGTCTTTCTCTCAAGGCCTAATGCTTTTTCTAGTTCTTCTAGTGGAGCAATATTAAGCTCTAGTTTTTCCATAATTCTCTTTTGAACATCTACTACTTCTCCGAGAGACTCTAGTCCAGTCAGCGTGACTAGAATAGATCTCTGATTGAGCTCCATTAATATCCTAAAGAGAGTATCCTTGGAGTATAGGAGTATCTTAAAGCCTTTATTGAGTAGAGAGCTGAGAGTTCTATCTACGAGCTCTGTATCTTCTTCATCTACCCAGTACTCTCTATCACTCACTTTTATGCAGTATTCTTCACCATCAAATACTCCGATGGCGAAAACGCTTTTCTTCAATTCCTCTACAAGCGGAACTTCTAGAGCATCAACAACAGCTAACTTAAGAGCCTTAGAGGGTTTTGGCACATAAATCTCTCTCCCTGCGACCTTAACCGATATCTTTTCTCTCAGCAAGAGGTACTCGACAGCTCTTTGTGCAGCCTTTTTAGCTAGACTCCAGCTCATATCATATGTCACTAAATCTAAGTATGCTATTTCATCTACCTGAAGAAGCAGTATTTCGTCTAGTTCCTCTGGCACATAGTTTTCTACAGCTCTGAGCACCTCACTCCAGTCAAGTTTCTCTAGTAATCCTGCGCTCTCGGGTTCGTGTAAGTTCATGAGCTTCTTCTCGCCTATTTTAGCCAAGTCGTACATTATTGTCTCAAATGCAATACCGTAGACCTTTCTCAGAACGAGCATTAAGTAGGCGAGCCCCATTCTCAACACAGTGAGGTCTTCTGAAGGATCTAGCTCAACTGTTATACCATAAGTGTAGTCCGTGTATTTCCCGTGTGTGACTGTAGGCACAGGTATAGTTTTCACGTCCTTGAAGACTATGGTTCTACCAGCAATGTTCTTAATTAAGGGCTTTCTCCCTCTGATGTACCAGACTACTCTGTTTGGTATCTTTAGAAGTTTTCCGAAACCGTTTCTAGGAGGATATACTACACACAATACTTCCGACTGTATTCTTCCAGTGAAGTAGTCTTGAACAAATTTAGGCTCTTCTCCCCACTTAGACTTAATCTTAGAGTACTCTTCATAGGCTTCTGCTAGCCCCTCATGTTTCCACAACACTCTCTCGCTGAGAGGCTTTACTACAACGGCAGTAACTATTCTCCCAGTTTTCCCTCCTAATCTGTGCTCAGTGACAAGAGAGTCTGAAGTATAATCTAGACAGCCTATCTGAAACTTTTCGACTAAATCGCAGTGAGAGATGTCTTCTAGATAGTAGCTCTCTCCACTATAGTCCTCCTTTACTCTCTTTATCCCGTATGGTGGCGAAAATTCGTAAAAGTTTAGGTAAAGCCATACCCTTTTGCCACGTGAGTTAAGCTCACCTTTTTTAACTAGCCCAAGTTCCCTCAAGAAAGAGTACTCTTCTTCACTAATATTTTTCCTCAAGTGAGGTGAAACAAACTTGAAAAGAGCCTCAAATAGTTTAGAGTATTTATTGCGGGGATTAACTATGGTTTTCTCTAGGGGTAATTCTACCCAGCTTTTTAATACATCAACTCCTCTAGAAAGAAGATCTCTATCCCATCTAGCGTAAGGGATTATGATAGACTCAGTGAACTCTATGTTTTCTCTCCTACCCTTTCTGCCTTCTCTTTGCCTAAACTCTTTCACGTCGTCAGGAAGCCCCAAATGGACTATTCTTATGACAGTACCTATGTCTATTCCCTGTGAAAGTGTTCTAGGAGAAACTATTATCTTTACAGTTCCTCTTCTAGCACCTTCTTCGATCTTCTCTCTCAGATCCTTTGATATTAAGTGGTGGTGAGACCATACTCTATCTCTAAGGTTCTGTGGCAAGCGATGTTTAAGTCTCCTAGTTATTTCCTCTGCTTTCACAATACTCCTAGTGAAAACTATGGTTACTCCTTTGTCGTGAATATACTTCTCTAAGATTTCTATAGGATCTAAGTCTACAGCGGGCATTTCTACTCCAAGAGCCTCGGCGACACTAATCACTTTATATAAATTTTTCTTAAATTTATTGAAGTCTTCTAGACTTTCGAGAACATCTTTTCCCACCTCAGATTCCTCAAATACCCTCCTCTTAGACCTCAGAGAGCTCCATATTTTCTCAATATTTTTACCCAGTATGACGTACACATAGTTTCTTGACTTAAACGGCTTTCCCTCAATAACTATACTCTTATTCCCTGTGATTTCCGAGAAAAACTCAGCTATTTCCTCTGCGTTAGCAAGTGTAGCTGTTAGTAGGCATAGCTGAAAGCTTTTCTCCGAAATTTCTTTTATTATTCTAATCATAGAGAACAACAGGGCTATTTCTCTAGGTCCATAAAAGTCGAATTCATCTAGTACTATTAGATCCAGTTTCCTCAAGAAGTCCAGGAGTAGTGTAGCCCTAGGACTAGTAGACCACTTCTTTAAATCTTGAAGTAGGAATGCTGGATTAGTAACCAGTATAGTTGAGTCACTTAAATACTTCTTAAGAGCGCTCCGAGAGCCAAGCTCTTTATAAAGAGCTTCCTTTTTCTTAGCGTCAATAGCTACTACCTTTATTCCTAAAGCAGAGGCGTATTTCTTTATTCTCTTTATCTGATCATTAGCTAGAGCTAGTGTAGGGTAGACTGCTAGCGTTTTCTTAGAGTATTTAAGTGAGTAAAGTAGCCAGGCTTCGGTTTTCCCTGAGCCTGTTCCAGCTCTCAGTATAATATTGAGCTCTCTGAGCAGCGATTCAAATGCTTCCAGCTGATGTCTATAAAGCATCTTATGGCTTATTTCTTTTATGAAAGGATCACGACTGGTGGACAGCTCTGGTATGATATCTGCAAATCTAGTTTTAACTCCATCTGGTCTCACAGCTTTCTCACTAAACCAGTAATATTCATAGCCAAGTTGATCTAATATGCTTTTAGTTAAAACAGCCACATGGTAACTAAATAGTTTTAGTAATTAAACTATTACCTTAGTGACTGAAGATAAAGCTAATTAAGTAGGGAGATGCATTGACATTAGCCTACGAAGAGCGACACAGGTGCTGATGGGTGATTGTGCTCAGGCGTGCTCCGAGGCTTACTCACTATAAGCTATTACTCTTACCTCCCCCTTATTGTTACATACTGCTATGAAGCTCCCTGTGGGATTAAATCTAACACATACCACGTTTTTCTTCAGCACTTGGTATATCTTAATAGGAGTTCCATTAAAAGCATCTACTATCTTAACTATACCATCGTTACATCCTAGAGCTATTACCTTTTCTTTAGAGTCTATACTGTATATAGGCTCTTCCTGAGATTTTTGCCACTCAACACTATATGCTTCAACGTTAACTACTCCAAAGTTCTTCACATCGGTTGCGAAAACTAAATGTGCTGAATCTTTCCAAGTAATGTTTTTAATGGTTTGTCGAGAGGGAATATCCTGTATTATAGCTCCATTTACATCAAACACTCTTATACCGTCCTTAGAACCACTTGCAATAATATTTCTACTAGGTGAGAAAGCTACATCGTATATCTTACTGCTGTGCTTAACCATAGCTAGTTCTCTTCCAGTAATAGGATCCCATATTCTGACATACTTATCATATCCAGCTGAAGCTAAGTACTCGCCGCTTTGGCTCCAAGCAACGCTGACACATTTCTTGTGCTTAAGTACGTGTTTAATTGTATAGAACTTCGCATCTAAAAGCACTACACCTACTTTAGGATCTGCGAGAGCTATAGTATCTCCCTTAGGGCTCCAGGCTGCTGGATGGCCATGGTTCTTGACGTTTGCAACAAGCTTTTCATGAGTCTTAACACTAGCCTTAGTCTCCATATTCCATACGCATACTCTCTCTTTATCAGCAGTTACCAGAAATTTTGAATCAGGACTCCAGGCTGCTGCAGTATTCTTTTTATGGACTCCTGAAATAGACAGCCTATAGGTTTGAGTACTCACAAGTATTTTAAAGCCTAGTAGTATTAATAACTTAAGCTAAGTAGGAAGAGTTCATTTAGAATACTTAGCATGTGTCTTAAGGTATTATCTGAAGATTTCTGAAGAACCTTTAAGAAAGTGTCCATATAGCATTATTTAAACTGATAATTGATTCCGACTCCTTAATGCTTTTAAGTTCTATGGTAAAGAGTATAAGTGTATGCGTGTAGTGAAGATAGTGCTATGCGGTGAAGGAGGCGTCGGCAAGACAAGTCTAGCACACCGCTTTACTAAAGGAGTGTTTCCCAGAGACATTAGGTTAACAGTAGGCATAGAGCATTTCACTAAAGTAGTTAAGATAGCAGGAGAAAACCTTAAAGTAGTTCTCTGGGATCTGGGCGGAGAATATAGGTTCCGCTTCTTAGCACCAGTATTCCTTAGAGGAGCTTGTGGAGGCGTCTTTGTTTTTGATGTGACTAGAGTAAGTACGTTGTATAAGCTAAATGAGTGGCTAGACATTTTTAGACAGTACGTCGGAGAAGTTCCCTCAGTTTTAGTCGGAAATAAGATAGATTTAAAGAACTTAAGAAATGTTGATAGAGAGCGTGCAGAGAAATACGCCGTGTCAAGAGGTTTTTTGGGATACTATGAGACATCAGCAAAAAATAATGAAGGAGTAGATGAACCCTTTATAGCTTTACTTGAAGCTATTGTAAGATATACCTAGCTCCTGTACTAAGTTTTCTTCTTTCGAGTTAAGCATATTGTACTTAATAAGAGTCCGTAGTGCGATGAATTTAGCCGGAAAAAGCTTCTGTTTTAATAAAGTTGGCCTTTCATATAAATAGTTTGTAATGCACGCTATCCCTGAGGATATTTCGACAAATTAAGTGGTCACTACTGAAATATCTTCTATGCTAGTTATTCCTATATCGACTCTATTGCAAAGACCATTTTACTCCCTTTATGGCAACACTTACCCCTATATTAGTACTTACTAACCCCTTTCAGTTTTAATCGAAAATATATTTACAGGTTAAACTATTAGTTATTATTAGAAATAGTACCACTAATAACAGCACTAGATCTACTCTAATAACTTCTATAAAATAGGAATAGGGACTTAATTGAAGTAAGTTGATTATGATAGAATCTAGAAGCCAGCTAAACTGATAGCCATAGTCCACGAGAGGGAATAAAATCTTTACTGGAATTCCCCTCGTGCTTAGATCCATAATTACGTGAATTAGGGGAAGTAGTGATAAAGATAATCTTTGATATACTCTATACCCGTATTTTTTCAAAATCATATCTACAATTATAATCAAGGGGATTAATATAACGACAGAGTGAAGGAGGATTCTATGTAGTGAAGAGAAGAATGCATCGATATCTGGGAATGTGGATAAAATAACTGCTACTAAGAAATCTCTGCCTCTCTTTCTCTTCCAAGTAAGAGGTGTTATCACGCCAATTAAACAATGAGCAAAGAAATCAGGCAATATTCACCACCTATTTTTTAACCCCTCAAGTATTAAAAATCTACTTCTAGTATGTAAGTTGTGTATAATATCCTAGGTGAAAGACACCAATAGGAATCTTTAAAGTACGAAAGAGTATTGTTCAGATACATGTTTCCTGAGAGTTAAAGGGATAAGGAGATACTTAGGATTGTCCGGTTGGTCTGTTCGCTATATGTTTGTTTAGCTGTTTTCGAGTGGTTTATCAGCTATTTTGTTCATAAACTAAAGACAACAATCCTCACAAAACTTTAACCAGGTAGTCTCACTACTGTAGGCAACTTAATATACTTCAATAATTTCTAGAGAACTGCTGATGAAATCAGTTTTAGTGAAAGTAAGGGGAATAGTACAGGGAGTAGGTTTTCGTCCCTTTGTTTATCGTCTTGCAGTAAGCCTTGGTCTTAAAGGATATGTAAAGAATACCGGTGGCTCTGAAGTAGAGATACTTCTTCAAGGAAAGAACATAGACATTTTCTTAGCTAGACTTAGGAAAGAGAAGCCCCCTACTGCACTCATAGAGGAAATAGAGGTACATGAAGTAAATGCTCCTCAGCACGAATGCTTCAGGATAATAGCTAGCAGCTATTCTATAGAAAAGTACTCAATGATTCCTCCAGACTTCTGCTTCTGCGAAGAATGCTTACGTGAAGTACTAAGCGAAAACTCTAGGTGGTATTTATATCCCTTTAACTCATGTGCATGGTGCGGGCCTCGCTTTACTATAATAGAGAGGCCCCCTTATGACAGAGAGAACACTTCTATGCGAGATTTTCCTCTATGTGAAGAGTGTTTAAGAGAATACCGCGATCCAAGTAATATAAGAAGATTTCATGCTCAAGGCACCAGCTGTCCTAAATGCGGACCTAAAGTATGGCTGGCTGACTCTTCTGGGGAAAAGGTCGAATGTATTAGTCCTCTTGTAGAGGCGGCTAAGCTAATTGAAGAAGGGTATATTGTAGCTGTTAAGGGAATAGGGGGTTTTCACTTAGCTTGCTTAGCTACAGACGATGATGCTGTATTAAGGCTTAGAGAAAGGAAAAGGAGGAGAAGAAAGCCTTTTGCTTTAATGGCACTAGACCTAAAGACTGCGGCAAAGCTAATAGAGGTTACTCCTATTGTGGAGAAGTACCTAATTTCGCCTCAAAGACCTATCGTAGTAGCTCTTAGGAAGCCTGAATCAGATGTCTCATTTTATGTTGCTCCAAACTTAAAGACACTCGGAGTAGAGCTAGCGTACACGCCCTTACACTATATACTGCTAATGAATACTAGAGACAAGTATCTTGTAATGACAAGTGGGAATTTATCAGGCTTACCTATATGTCACACTAATGAGGAGGCTCTAGCGCTTTTGAAAAACATAGCCGACTATTTTCTACTTCATAATAGGAGAATAGTCAATAGAGTAGATGACAGCGTAGTGAAAATAGTGAAATCACATGTATCTTTTCTTAGAAGAAGCAGAGGTTATGTTCCTCAGTGGATTAAAGTACCTTTAGCATTTAATAAGAGTGTAGTAGCTTTAGGAGCTATGTTATCTAATACGGGTGCTCTACTAATTGAGAATAAAGTGATTTTAACTCAGCATATAGGTGATGTAGAGAACATCGAGACTATAGAGTTTGAGAAAAAGGCGATAGAGTTTCTTTTAAAAGCCTATAACATCGACATTAAAACATGCGTCATAGCAGTAGATAAGCATCCTCTCTACTTAACCAACTTCCTCGCGGAGGAGTATCGCCTAAAGGGAGCTAAAGTACTGAGAGTACAACATCACCATGCTCACATAGCTGCAGTAATGGCTGAACATAATATTCCCTTAAGGGCGAAAGTACTTGGCATAGCGATAGATGGTGTAGGCTACGGAGAGGATGGACACATATGGGGAGGAGAGATACTAGAGGTTTCGTATACAGACTTTAAGCGCTTAGCTCACTTAAAGTACTTTAAAATGCCTGGAGGAGATATAGCCACTAAGTACCCGGCGAGAGTTTTACTAAGTATTTTATCTGATGAGATGACTAAAGATGAATTAAAGAAATTAGCATTAAAACTCAAGCTTCAAAGAAAACTCCCTAGAGGAGAAAAGGAATTGAGTATTGTGCTTAACCAGATATATCATTGTAGACAGCCTCTAGCATCAAGTACTGGGAGATTTCTTGACGCAGTTTCGGTTCTTCTAGGTTTCTCTTATGAGAGAAGTTATGAGGGAGAGCCAGCTATCTTACTAGAGGAAAGAAGCTTTGGTGGCAAAATAGTAGATGAAATAAACTTTAAGGTCGAGGAAGATAGTGAGGGGCATAAAGTTATAGAGCTAGCTTCTCCTCTCCTACAAGTAGTAGATATGCTCCACCGTACTAGCGTACAGGATATTGGAGCTAGTGTCCAGTACTGGCTTGGAAGAACTTTAGCTAAAGTAGCCTTAATGTTTAGGAAGAATCATAGATATCTTGTAGTTAGCGGTGGGGCAGCAGTCAACACTTTTATTTCTAAGGGAATATTGGATGAAGTAAAGGATTCTGGAGAATTAGTCGAAGTAGTTTTCGCTGAGAAAATTCCTCCAGGAGATGGAGGTCTTAGCTTAGGACAGGCTGTTGTTACCGCAGCTAAGTTAAGTGAATATGTTTAAGCGGTATTTCTTAGACAGGAGGTGTCTGATGAGACAAGGATAATCTGTAGTAATCATATCTACGCCTAAGTTAAGTACTCTAATAGCTTCTCTTTCACTATTAACTGTCCACGCGCATAAGATCAGTCCTCTATCTTTAACTAACTTAACATACTCTCTGTCCAGGAGAGAGTAGTGTACTTGAACAGAATCTACTTTAAGGCGAACAGCCCTATTAAGGTTTTCTATAGGATTTCTAGCATATATCAAGCCTGTCTTAAGAGAGGATATTTCCTTAACTCTCTTAAGAGCCTCGGGATAAAATGAGATTATCATCACCCTATCTAAGCCTATTTCCTCAACTACTCTAGCGACATTTTCCGCTATATAGGGTTCCTTAATCTCAACCAAGACTCCCACAAGGCCTTTACATACTTCTAAAGCCTCCTCAAGTGTAGGAACTCTCT
This sequence comes from Thermoprotei archaeon, assembly GCA_003650815.1. Classification (GTDB taxonomy): domain Archaea; phylum Thermoproteota; class Thermoprotei; order Thermofilales; family B15-G2; genus B15-G2. The sequence continues at coordinate 15,962 of QMSB01000005.1, forward strand.
CCCCCTTTCCAGCATCAAGCCTCCTCACTTCATCAAAAGTAAGGTTTCTCAGATAGCCGCTGCCATCTGTAGTTCTATCAACAGTATCGTCGTGCATGAGAACAAGCACACCGTCCTTAGTTGCTCTTACATCTACTTCAACCCAGTCTGCTCCACAGTCTATACCTTTCTTAATAGCTCTAATAGTGTTCTCAGGCTCGTATCCTGCGGCTCCTCTATGACCAACTATTTGAACCACGGGCTAAGTGAACGAAACTGGAATAAAAATGTAATCATTTGCATACACTATTTGAATAGAGTAGAAGAAACACTTATTTTCTATAAGACAAATAGTCATCCAATGGAGAGAATAGAGCTTAGCCCGTTTCAAGTAGCGCGAGAGACGCTGGAAGTGATGTTGAAAACAGGTCTTTTAATGGTGACAGTAGACGAGAAAGGAAAGCCTAACGCCATGACTATAGGCTGGGGCTTTATAGGCTACATATGGACTAAGCCTGTTTTCATAGTGGCTGTGAGACCTTCTCGCTACACTTATACATTAGTAGAGAAAACAGGAGACTTCACAGTAAATGTCCCGGTTAAAGGTATGGAGAAAGCTGTTGAGCTATGTGGAACAGTTTCCGGTAGAGATGTAGACAAGTTTAAGGAGTGTAACTTTACTCCCATCGCCTCTAAGTATGTTAAAGCACCTATTATAGGGGAGTGCGCAATAGGATTTGAGTGCAGAGCCATGTATAAGCAGGATCTTATATCAGAAGCACTGACAAAGGAAGTAGTTTCCTTATGTTATCCTAAAGGCGATTACCATAGATTATATTTCGGTGAAATACTAAGGGTTACGGCTTACAGAAATTACAGAGAGCTCATTTTATGAAGAACTTTCTTCATGTTTCTTTATAATTTTATAGCCTTTAGTAACAAGTTTCTTTTTAGGTATAACAACTATACCTTCGTCAGTTTCCAGCTTCACCATGAGTGTTGTCATTCTCACTATTTTCCCGCGTAACCCATCTACTTCTATTACTGAGCCTTCCTCTAATTCACGAGGTTCACTAAACAAAACTACTAGAGCTTCTTCTCTTAAGCCCAGGCCTATGAGCAGGGCTAGAGTAAGTCCTACGCTAATGCCTATTGTTAAGAAGAGTGCTTGTGCTATTGATGAAGTGACTTTAGGAGCTATATCAGCCATTTCAAACGCCATAAAAATTAGTACTATGTAGAGTACGTACTTTAAAAACAGTGTTAATGTAGTTCTAAACTGAGATGATATAGGTGTATTACGTAGGAGTCCTTCAGCGAAACTAGTAATCCACTCAGTAAATACTATACCTAGAAAGAACACTATAATTGCTCCAAATAACTTAGGGACATATGTTACAACAGCTATGCCTAGTTCCTCTAATGCAGGGATTCTTAAAACAGAGATAGCAGTGACTATTGTGACTACATAGATAGCGAATTTCGTTAATAAAGAGATTATTCTAGAAATGGGGTAGCCTGCTTTAGTAAGTAAATCTCCTATCTCAGACTTTTTAAAGCTCTCATCTCCTTTAATTAACTTAATGGTTCCAGCTACAGCTTTAGCCGTAACCTTCCCGACTATATATCCGATTATTAGTATTAAAATTGATGAGACTATGCTAGGAAGATAAGAGTACAGTATTCCGATGAGTTCTTCTATTATTTTTAAAATCTCTTCCTGCATTATTTCACCATACCTACTAGTGTTCTTTAAACTTATCTGTTTCGTTAATTTAGCCTACTTAAAATACAACGACTATAGTTACTAAAGAAGACCTAGGCTCACCATTAATGAGAGAAGTAGCATAGAGGCTAAGATCTGTATAACTACTATAGGGTAGCATATTTTAACATAATCCCCCATAGTGACCTCGATATCGTTTCTCTCGAGTAGTCTAACTCCTATAAGTACAGAAGGAGAACCGAATGTGGTTAAGTTTCCTCCCAGATTTCCTCCTATAATTAAAGCCCAGTAGAATGGCGCCGGGTTAATCTTCATTATTTCAACCAGCTCTTTAACTATCGGATATAGTATAAGTACAACAGGTATGTTGTCTATGAACGCTGATATAATAGCGCATATCAAGAGGAGCAGAGGAGCGCTTATACAGGGATTTAAGTAGAGAATGTTTACTAAGCCCTCTGCTATCTTGTCTAAAACTCCACTACGTTCTAGTCCTCCTACGAAAATAAAGAAGCCTGCTACGAAGAAGGGTATACTCCAGTCAGTTCTCTGAAAGACTTTATCTGGATCTACTCCACTTAGCAGAAACGATATTGTGACAAAGAAGAAGGCTATGAAGGAAGGACGCAGACCTATCTGCTCGCTCATAAATATCGCTACAAGGAAGCCGGAGAAGATGAGAAGAGACCTATAGAGAGCTGAAGGATTCTCAACAGCTGTCCAAGGATCTACATTAGTTTTCCTAGATCTCTCAGCTGCTTCACGAACTGGACTCTTTTTTCTATAGTAGAGAATCCAGGATATAAGTAAGCTGATAACTGTTAGCGATATAATGAAAGGCACTGATATTCTCATGAATTCCATGAACGTCATGTGGGTTTTAGTAGCTATTATTAATGCTGGAATAGAACTTATGGGTATCAATATTCCACCTACATTCGTCTGTAGTCCTTCTACTAAAATAGTGTTTTTAGCATCAATGCCGAGTACTTCAGAGAACTTAAGAGTTATTGCTCCAAAAATCAACATAACTGTAATATTAGATGATATTCCAGAAAACAGAGTAACAAGAGTCAGTTGCACTATGACTAAGAGAGTAGACTTCGAGCCAAGCTTATTCAGCAAGTAAAGCCCCAGGAAGTCGAAGAACCCTGACTCACTTATAGTCTCGAATAAAACAAGTATGCCTACTATAAACAGTACGGTGTCTAAGTTGAGCATCTCGACTATCTCCTCGAATGAAAACAGTCCATAGGCAGTGCCGAAGTACACAGACAGCACTGCTGCTAGCATTGCCACTACTGCTCTATGCTCTATCTCCGTTACAAGCAGTAGAATCACGATAGTGAAGATTATCGTGAATGTTGTGAGAGGAGTCATTCTTTAGTGTTTCCTAGTCATTTTATATAAGCTTAACGTAATGTCAACGAAAATAGGTACACCAATGAAGACTAAAAACATGAGAGCCAGTGCCTCTATGCTTCGACTAAATCGAGTACTACCCAGTCGCACAGTTATGGCTTCATGTATCAGTAAGAGAAGTAGAATATAGACTACTCCATGAATAACTCTTTTGAAGAAAAGACCTTTTCTCCCATACTCTTTGTCAAATTTTCTTTTAATAGACATGTAGCTGTAGTATCCTAAGCTAAAGCCCGCTGCAAGTATCATGGTAATTGCCCATAAGTATACCAGAGACACCATACTTCATTAAAAATATCTAGTAGAGAATATATCTTCTTAACTTTCAGGGAAACTGAGCTTCATGTAGAATCCATCTGTCCACTTGAGTAGCCCAGCCTACCTCCTTAGTGTACTTTGGGTCTATTGACTCAATATATATTAGAACCCTGTTGTTGTCGTAGTCGAAGACTATACTGGAGTATCCATGTGTAAGCCAGTCTTTTCGCTCGTAAGGTGAGGCTACTTTCCATTCTGTCCGATAAACTGTCTCCAAGTTACAGTTACGGTAGTCGACTATATACGATTCGAAGTGCTTTGCTATACCACAGCCGTTTATTAAGTGTCTCCGGGCGAGACCCATGAAGAGTACTCCTCTAGTACAAGCGAAAAAGTTGTCATTGAGCTGAAAGTACTCTGGCTGTTTTTCGCTGTCTATTGTAGGCGTACCTAGCTTCTTCCAGTGAATACCATCGTGGCTTACAGCTAAACCTGTATTTACTTTCGTGACTTTTCTCTTTGAGCCTTGTAGAACATAAAATATGTGCCGTCGATAATGTCTACTACTATGTCTCTTGCCTCTTTAGCGTCGTAGGGCTCTCCTGTCTTCAAAACAAAGCCTCTATACTCCCAGGGACCTGCCGGATCATCTGAGACATAGAGTATTGTCTCCCAGGCTCTTCGATAGTCTACAGAGACGTAGAGATAAAGCAAGTCTGTGAGAGGATCTCTTATGATTTACATTCCCTCTATACTGAGTACTTCTGTTTCCATGTCTCTAGACAGGTCTTCTTTAGTGAGGGCTGTCTTCAAGTAGAAGTCTTCTCCATTACTGCTCGAATATATTTTCACTTCAGTTTCTCTGGCTGGAGCGGGCTTTCTAGGTCTTATAGCCATTAAGTACTCCTTAAAAACGTGGTCGTAAAATATTCTGCCCGCCCCGACTCACGAGCCAGGCTCGAAACTCGGAGGGTCTAGTACAACTTTCTTGAATCTAGCTGCTCTCACTATGTATTGGGGAGGAGGAAATCCTTTCCAGTCAACCATGTAATTTTTACTTAAATGCAAATAAAACACTAAGCTTGTATTAACTGATTTATAGTCTAGTGTCTACACAACCATGTGTCTGAGAAACCTGCTATATTAGGTGGAAAGCCTGTCAGAGAGAAGAAGCTAGTGGACTGGCCCATAATAACTGAAGAAGAATATGAAGCAGTCAAGAGAGTCTTAAAGAGGAAAAAGCTTTTCGCAAGTATGTATGAAAGCTACGAAGTGGCTGCTTTCGAGGAAGAGTTTGCTAAAGTAATGGGGGTTAAGTATGCGATTGCATGTAGCTCGGGTTCAGCTGCACTAGATATAGTTGTTAAGGCGTTAGGTATAGGTCCAGGAGACGAGGTGATAACTACTCCTTACACATTCATCGCATCAGCCACATGTATTTTACACAACTGTGCAATACCTATTTTCGCTGATGTAGACCTTAAGACGAGGAACATAGATCCTAAGGAAATAGAGAAGAAGATAACTGACAGGACTAAAGCTATCATAGTAGTCCATTTCGCGGGACACCCATGTGAAATGAACGAGATAATGAAGATAGCTGCTGAACACGACCTATACGTCATAGAAGACGCTGCTCAAGCACACCTAGCTGAATACAAGGGGAAGAAAGTCGGAGGAATAGGTCACGTAAGTATCTTCAGCTTCCAGCAGTCGAAAAACATGACTGCCGGCGAGGGAGGAATAATAACTACAAATGACCCTGAGATAGCGGAGAAATGCTGCTCTCTCAGAGAACACGGCAGGAGAAGAGATAAGCCCTGGTACTATCACTGTGAACTAGGCTGGAATTACCGTATGACTGAAATGCAGGCAGCAATACTTAGAGTACAGCTGAAGAGACTACCGAAAATAACAGAAGAGAGGAGAAGAAACGCAGAGTACTTAATGAAACTAATTAGAGACGAGCTCGATGCAGTAGATCCGCCCTACGTAGCTCCATATGTAAACCACGCGTGGCACCTCTATCCAGTTTACTATTACCCAGAGAAAGTAGGCTTAACGAAATTCGAGTTCTGTAAAGCAGTTCAAGCAGAAAACGTAGAGCTGTTCGAAGGATACGCTTGGCCAGTCTACGAGAATCCTGTTTTCAGAGAACATAGGGCAAGACCTAGAGGATGTCCATACACTTGCCCATACTACGGAAAGAAAGTAGAATATCCCAAAGGACTGTGTCCTAATGCAGAGAAACTGTGCTACGAGAACGGCTTATGGATCCCTGGCTCAGCCCTCAATAACCCGCAGGAAGAAATGGACACTATAGTCGAGGCTATCAAAAAGGTAGTAAAGTACGCCGAGGCTATCAAGAAGCACTTTGCAAAATAGATCTACGGGCAGAGAGCCGTTAAATCATCTCCTATAAAACTTTATTTTAATATCTCTTCTAGTCCTCCTGTATAACTCGGCAAGAATCATTTTCAGTTCCTTATCAGTAACAGGTATCTTAAGTCTACCAGCTTGAGCTAGCTGAATAAGCTGGAGTTCGAGACTCTCAGCTAGCTGAGGTCTGACTAACTTCAAGTTTATGAGGCGCTGTCTTGCTTCAGGAGTTAATATAGCTCTTAGCATGGCCTCTTTTTGTGCCTCAAATTCTCTTTGAGCTCTTTCTCTTTCTTCTAGTTCCTGTAGCCTCCTCTGGTATTCTTGAAGTTTTCTAAGCTTAATAGCTTCTAGCTCTTCATCATATTCTTCGGTCATCACTACTACTAGACTGCAGTCCACTAAATAGTTTTCTATTAAGTACTCACTACAGTATCATAGCTCATAGGATTTTTATCAATTCTCTCCTTAGCTTAAGTTCAAGTTCACGGGCAACGGCTCTTTCTTCCTTGAATATGTTTTCTGTTTCAGGCTGGTCTCCTAGTGTCCAGTCTTTAGGCTTAGGCGGAATATAGCTCCTATTGACTACGTATAGTTCTGGCTCGACTTTTTCTTGTTCTCTTATGTATCTTGTGCCGAATGTATATGGTGTCATCTGTCGTGGCCATAGGTAAAGACTGTACTTCTCTGTTCTAATACTCCAAGACCTGCCGTAGTGTCCTGCTATTGCATAGTCTCTAATATCGTCTTTTTCTCCGAGGATAACTGGTAAAAGGCTTACTCCCTCGTATTGAGGCTTAACAGTCCACCGGCTTCTCTTTTCAGGCAACTTAAGCAAGTCTACTATTGTTGGAGCTAAATCAACTGTCTGTACAAAAGTTTTTATTTTCCTAGGCTTCGCTCCCAGTTCTTCCGGAGGCTTAACTATGAAGACTATTCGTGAGAGTTCTTCGTAGGGCCAAGGTCTTACTTTTCTTATTATACTATGTTCTCCAAGTGGTTCACCATGATCACTGATGAGCACTACTAAAGAGTTTTCCCAAAGCCCTAGCTCCTTCACTTTATCGAAGAAAACTCCCATCCATTTGTCAACTAAAGTGACTTCACCTGCATACTGTGCCCTAATATGCTGTACCTCAGGCAAAGTGAAGTGTTTTACGAATCCACCGTCTCTCCCCCCTATTGACGGCTGGATAATAGGTAGATCGCTGTAGTCAGGAGCATATAGTTCATAGTATTCTTGCGGTGGATCCCACGGCTCGTGAGGATCAAATGAGTCTAGCCACAAGAAGATTTTGTCTTCACGTCCCCTAGCTACCTGTTCTTCAAGCCACTTAATAGATTCTTTAACTACTTGGGCTATAAAGTGGTCTTCTTCGCTCTTCCAGTGAGCAGTATTTTTAAGGTACTGTGTAAAGACGTTTCTATCATGATCTGTGAGATAGTTCTTAGGACTCCACTTACTTAAATCAACTCTTATATTTGGGTCAACTATATAGGGGTCTGCTTCCTGACCTCTAATCCACTTGACATAGTCAAACCCTCTTTCATAAGCCATAGCAGGCTTGTGCATATGATACGTATCACTTATAAGTGCTGTAGAATAGCCACTATCCCATAAGACTTCAGCTAAAGGAACGTCCTCCGGCTCAAGCCTCTGCCAACCTCTCCTCATTAAAGTATATCTACCCGTAAAAAGCGCTGTACGCACAGGAAGTGTAGGCATACCCTCCGCGTAGGCTCTCTCAAAAACGATACTTTCCTTCGCGAAAGCATCTATATTGGGCGTCTTAACCCACGGATTACCATAGCAGCCCAAATGATCTGGTCGCAGACTATCAAGCATCACGACGATTATGTTCATACAGACTAAGTACTTAGATATCGCAATAAAAGACTTTGCTAACAGTAAACATAAAAGTAAGTCTCAGCATAAGTAAATTTGCTGTGAGTAAAGTAAGCAAAGGATATGTTAAAAAATTTTTAAGGATATACAAGACGCTTTAGACGAACTAAAGGCTATAACTAGATTCAGCGAATCCGATTTCCTGTCTAATAGAACACTCAGATTTTCTGCTAGATTCTCAGTAATACAAATAGTAGAAGCTGTGTCAGATTTAGGAATAGCAATACTTGAAAAGGACTTTTCGGAAACAGCTGAAAGCTATAGAGAAGTTTTCACTAAGTTAGCTTTAAAGGGTGTAATTAAGTCTGAGACAGCCGAAGAATTGGAGAAAATGTCTTCTTTGAGGAACATGATTATTCACAGATACTGGGGAGTCGATGATAGAAAGATCTATCAAAGAGGTAGAAGAATATGTGTCTAAAGACTGTTAAGAAAAACCGGAAATTTATTTTCTACGACATCGACTCTGATTCTCGAAAAAAGATTTTACATAAAGTAGCGCTTGCATTAGGGAAGAATGAAGAAATAATTTTTGCAGTAGTTTATGGCGGATTTCTTGGATCAAAAGTTTTCAGAGACATTGATATAGCTATTTTCACTGGATACAAAGTGCCGTATGAAGATATATGGTCTTATACAGAGTCTCTAGCAAAAAACTTGAAAGTATAGTGAATATTCCAGTTGATGTCAAGATGCTTGACTATGCTCCTCCTTCCTTTAAGGTAGAAGTCTTGAATAAGGGTAGAGTTGTAGTCGATAGAGAGCCTTATACAAGAATTATATTAAAGTGGGCGGCATTAAGTGAGTTAAATGATCTTTCAATAAAATATAAGAAAATTAAAAATATTTTAAGCGAGTAGTGTTAGGCACTTAAGCTAAGTTTTATTTTCTTAAACGGGGATAGATTTACATGTCAAGAGTATTCGAAGTTATTAAAGCTAGAAGGAGCATCAGGAGGTATGAGCCTAAGCCTATTCCGCGGGAAGACTTAGAGAAGATACTTGAAGCCGCGAGACTAGCTCCATCGGCGAAAAATATTCAACCATGGAGATTTGTCGTAGTAACTGATCCTGAGAAGAAGAGAAAGCTAGCTAAGGCCTGCTGGAACCAAATGTTCATAGCAGATGCCGCCGTAATAGTCGTAGCTCTCTCAGACCCTAACTTGTCTCCGAGGTGGCATGATAAAGACACTATGATAGCTATAGAGCACATGGTACTAGTTGCAGCAGACCTAGGCTACGGCACTTGCTGGATAGGAGCATTCGATGAAAAAGAAGTAAGGGAAATAGTTAAAGCTCCTGAGAATCTAAAGGTTGTAGCTGTGTTGCCAATAGGATGCCCGGCGGAATCTCCGCCACCTAGGCCTAGAAAGAAGTTTGAGGAAATATTCTTCCATGAAGAGTACGGCAAGTCTCTAAACCTAAATAAGATATAATCAACAAATTCTCCTATTTTTCTTTAAGCTAGTGTCAAAGTAGAGAACGTAAGGTTTATATGTATAAAAGATTCTAGTTAGCGAGGGATCGCATATAGATAGTGCTGAAGAGTCTATATCGAGAAGAGAGAGCATTAGAGTGTTTAAGAAGCTTATTCCTTACATAGCTAAACACTGGAAATATTTTGCTGGAGCTGTACTTCTCCTATTTATCTCAAACCAGCTAAGCGTATTTGTTCCTCTCATTTCTAAAGAGATAATAGATAAGTGTATAATTGGTGGACAGCTAGAGCTCATGCCCAAGTTAGTGCTGCTTTCAGTGGGACTAACAGCTATCTCGGCTGGTATAGGAGCTGTAAGAAGATACATTAGTGCCCTCTTCTCTCAGAAAATAGTCTACGACCTGAGAGTAGACTCCTTTAAGGCAGTTCAGAGGCAGTCTTATACATTCTTTTCGAGAGTTCCAATAGGACAGCTTATATCAAGAATCACTAGCGATACAGACGTTGTATCAAGATTTCTCACATGGCCTCTAACTAACCTACTTAATGCATACATCTTAGCAGTACTAGCTTTTTCAGCAATGCTTTCACTAAACGTGAAACTGACTTTAATGGTCATACCCTTCTTCCTAGTAGTTATCGTGCTTTTCTACAGATACTCTCTCCTAATAAGACCTCTCTTCATGAAGATAAGAAATCAGTACGGTGCTCTGACGTCTGTTGTGAATAATTCTCTAGTAGGTATAATAACTATTAAGGCTCTTGGAGTAGAAGATCATTCAATTAAAGACTTTTCTACAGAAAATAAACAGTACTTCGAATTAAATATTAAGGCTGCAAAAATACGTGCAACGTATATTCCTGCAATATCTTTTGTAGTAGGAGTAGCTACAGTATCTATAATTTACTTCGGAGGACTAGGAGTAATGAATAGAGAGTTTACTATAGGCAGCTTAATGGCTTTTATAAGTTACTTAACTATGCTTGTCTGGCCTCTAAGGTTTATCGGTATGTTCATAACAGCTTTCCAGCGAGCTATGACAGCTGCAAAAAGAGTTTTTGATCTAATAGAAGCAGTACCTGAAGTAACTGAAAAACCCGGAGCAATTCCTATGCCTCTTATTAAAGGGCACATAGTATTTGAGAACGTATACTTCGGCTTTGATAGGAGTAAGCCAATACTGAAGAATATTAACCTGGAAATAAGACCTGGAGAAAAAGTAGCTATTGTTGGTCCAACGGGTTCTGGAAAGTCTCTGCTAGTAATGATGATTCCTCGCTTCTTTGATCCGACAGGTGGGAGAGTGCTTATAGATGGAATAGACGTTAAAGATGTTAGGCTAAAATCCCTAAGGAAGCAGATAGCCATAGTTCCTCAAGAACCATATATATTCGCTGGTACAATAAGAGAAAACATAGCGTTCGGTAAGCCTAACGCTTCTATGAAGGAAATAGTTCATGCAGCCAAAGTCGCGAGAATACATGATTTCATAGAAAAACTCCCCAAGAAGTATGAGACTCTTGTAGGTGAGCGAGGAATAACTCTCTCAGGAGGACAGAAGCAGAGAATAGCTATAGCTAGAGTTATTCTAGTAAATCCTAGAGTCCTCATCCTAGACGACCCCACATCCAATCTAGATGCAGAGACTGAAAAAGAGTTTATTGAAATGCTTAAAGACGTAATAAGGGACAAAACAACAATCATAATTACCACTAGGCCAGCATTACTAAAGCTTGCTGATAGAATAGTGGTGTTGTCTAATGGAGAGATAGTGGAAGAGGGGACTCACGAAGAGCTCATTAAGAAGAAGGGGCTTTACTATAAACTCTACGAAGACATGGTTAAGAGTTTAGAGTTAGCTGAAGCTCGGGTGGGATAATGCACAGAGCTTTCTGGATGGAGCCTATTAAAGGCAAGCGAAAAATGCCTCTCAGAGTCCTAGCGAAAAGACTCCTTAAGTTGCTCTTTCCCTACAAGTGGGTTATAGTAGGTCTCTCAGTAGTCACTATACTAAGCTCACTTGTGAGCCTAGCTCAACCCTACTTAATGAAGCTAGCCGTAGATGAGGGCATAGGTTCTCACAACATGAATGTACTGCTCTGGGCATCAGTATTCTACTTAGCCTGCGTCGCTGCTTTCTGGTTATTCGACTACATTAGGTCGTTCTACTTCCAGTGGATGGGAAGTAAGTTTATCTACGAGCTTCGAGAAAAACTCTTTAATCACATAGTATCTTTACCTCACAGCTTCTTCACTGGAGTCCGTGTCGGAGATTTAATAGCTAGAGTGATGAGTGACTGTGAGAGAGTACAAGATGTCTTTGTGAGCGGGCTAGTAGCAGTAGCAGGAGACATAGTTATCTTAGCGGGATCATTCATCATAATGTTTAGCCTAAACGCAGAGCTAGCACTAGTGACTCTCCTAGTAATACCAGCCATGGTTTTCGCGACATATCTCTTCACTACTAGGTTTAGGAGAGTATTCATGAAGGTAAGACAGAAGACTTCAGAGCTGACAACTAAGGTTCAGGAAAGCGTGTCAGGTGTACGTGAAATACAGGCCTTTGCCAAAGAAGACAGAAGTTTAAGAGAATTTAAAAAGGTCAGCGCCGAGGCCCTGGAGGCGAGAGTTGAAGCTACTAAGACCTTCTCTGTGTACATACCCCTCATGGACATAATTCTCGCAGCGGGCTCTGCTCTAGTAATATGGTATGGCGGAATAATGGTTGTAGGAGGGAGAACTACTATAGGAGTTTTGCTAGCATTCCTCGCCTACACCTCTAGGTTCTTCAGACCAATATTCACATTAGTCTCAATGTACAATCTGGTCCAAGAAGCGCTAGTAGCTTTAGAAAGAATATTCGAAGTCTTAGACGTTAAGCCGGAGACAGAAGACACTGCTGAAACCATTGAGCTAGAAGAGGTTAAAGGACACATAGTCTTCGAGGATGTCTGGTTCTCATACGATAAGACGACTCCTGTTCTAAGAGGAGTAAGCTTTGAGGTAAAGCCGGGAGAGAAACTAGCAATAGTAGGTCCTACTGGAGCCGGGAAAACTACACTAGTGTACTTGATCTGCAAGTTCTATAACCCAGACAAAGGGAGAATATTAGTTGATGGAATAGATCTTAGAAGAGTTGTCAGAAAGTCTTTGAGAAGATTCATAGGATATGTACCTCAAGACACTATACTGTTTCCAGGAACAGTAAAAGACAACATAAGAATAGGTAAGCCTGACGCCACCGACGAAAAGGTAGTCGAGGTATGTAAGAAGCTCAGAATACACCATATAATAGAGTCTCTACCCCAAGGATACGACACAGACATAGGAGAATTTGGGAAAAGACTATCAGCTGGACAGAGACAGCTAATATCTATTGCTAGAGCGCTTCTAAAGAACCCGCCAATACTGATCCTAGACGAGGCAATGTCTAACGTAGACCCAGCCACCGAAGCTACTGTTAAGAGGGCTTTAGAAGTCCTTATGGAGGGAAGAACTACTATCATAATAGCCCACAGACTGACTCTAGCAAGAGACGCTGACCAAATACTAGTTCTCGAAGACGGACAAGTAGTCGAGAGAGGCTCACATGAAGAGCTAATGGCCAAGAAAGGCATATACTATAAGCTGTATACTACTCAAATGGGCCTCGAATCTAAATAAACTCTTCATTATAGATCATACCTACTGGACACACTAAGACACATCTAAAGCAGTAAGTACACTTATAGCGCTTAACCGAATTCAAGCCAATAGCATCTTGTGGGCAAAACGCGACACAGGCAAAACAGTCTTTACAGGGATTAAAATCTTTCAGCAGAGTAGTTTTCTCGAATTCTAGCCCTGTTACTACCCCAGCTACAACTACTCTAGGACCATACTCAGGCGACACAAGCCACCCACTCCTACCAACAACACCCAGTCCTCCTCTAGCAGCATACTTCTCAAGAGGCACTACCTCGGCGAAGGGCGGGATATAGCACGCAAAAACATTTTCCTCTAGAAGTCTCTTCGCAAGATATACTCCCACTTCTGCAGCCTTAGAGAATGCTTCGAAAACCTTAAAGTGGATGTTATTTCTAGTTAAACCTGTGAAAGGAATATAAAATACAATAATACTTTTGGCTAAAGGGAAAGTCTCTATTAAATGTTTATCAGCTCTTAAAACACACCAGTGTTTAATACCTACTTCGCTCAGCAGCTCAGGTATAGTCACTACTCAAATAAGCTTCTCTAGGATACATATCTATTGTTGGACAAAATGAGGGAATATAAATACAAAGTACTAAGCAAGCTTTCTAAGCTAAGTAGAATCTATCTAAAAGCTTCAAGTAAATACTTAAGTTTAATCAAGGTATACATAGGGCTAAAGTTCTACGAACTAGTTTTAGAGAATCCAGTCACTAAGAGAGATATCGCTGAACTAATGAGCTATACGGACTTCGATCCAGATTTCTCTAACCTTCTTCTCGAAAAGTGTTTTACATACCCTACCTACAGAGAACTAGCCGACGCTATAGCTGACTTCGAGAAGATTAGGAGAGATTCGAGAGGAGTACCGATAGTATCTCAGAAGAGGCTTCCCTTACAGGCGGCATGGACACTAGTCGGTTTCATTCTCGACACTAGAGCAGCCGAAAAGTACTACAGTCTACTAGAGTCTTGCAGAAAAGTTAAGGGAGTAAGTACCCTGCTGAATTTTCTCAAAACAGAGTCCGATGAAGCTAAGTTTACTGAACCAGAGTACTTAAGCTCGCTAAGCCACTACTTCTACTCCTATCTTCTATCAACAAGAATCTCGTCTAAGAAATTACTGCTAAGCAATGCTTTAGAAAACAGGCTAGTGATATACTACAAGTACTCTAAGGACATGGAGACAGTAGAGTCGGCTTTCTCTACCGTTCTCTCCAAACACTTCATAGCCAGAGTACTAGAGTTAGCACATAGAAGCATCAAGGAGAGAATAACACTAGCACACCGGTGCCTCGTGGCAGGAGATCCTCTTCGTCCACTAAAAACACCCTATATGGCAGTAGTCTACGGATCTGAGAGAAGAGGCTTTACGAATGCTCTATGGGATATTATGAGAGATTTAGCGGAAACAGAAAAGAATCTCAAAAGAGAACTTCCGTTCATAGCATGTCACTGGAAACACTTAGCTGTAGAAAACGACTTATCTGCATTCAAAGGCTTCATGAAAGCAGGAGACGACTTAGTCTACGGCTTCTTCAGAGATTTCGCGAAGATAGGAGTAACACTAGTGTTGTCTCTACCCGTTCTCCGGGAACAAGAGCTACACAAACAGCTGTCAAAATTATTCTCAGAGCTCGACGTAGTGGAGGTAAATCCCTATGTTTCATCGAAAATAGCTGACAGCAAGTACTTAACTAATGTTGTACTCGGAAAGCAAAATATTCTTGTTCCTAAGCAAGTAAGACTCGAGAAGAGCGCTAATATCGAAGATTCTCTATCTAAAATAGTTAGTTTCGCTGAGAACACGTCTTCTGAGAAAATAGTAGTCAAGCCAGAGCACGGTACAGAAGGCCTACTTGTTCAGGTCTTTAATAAGGACGACCTAGAGTCTATAGCGAGACATTTAGAAAGAATATTTTCTAGAGATAGTGTTGTCGTCGAAGAACTCAGAGGAAACATAGGGTACTCGGGATATCCGACAGTATTTAGATTAGTGGTTTCTTGGAACGGAGAGAACTTTGATATCGAGGGGGGATACGCTATAGTATCCCAGATTAAAGATGAGTACGTAGCCTCAGTCTCGCATGGAGGAAAAATAGTGGACATAAACGAGGCTTTGTCTAGACTTAAAAAGTATAAAGGAGAGAGCATAAAATCTCCGGCTTTCCTCTTAGCAGAGACTGCTATTGAAGCCGCTAAAGCACTAAACGCAGGATTAGGAGAAAGAGACTACTTAAAGTACGTAGGCTTAGACCTTGTTCTCGAAGAAGATTCTAGTAAAGTACACGCAGTAGTAATTGAAGCTAACTCTAGACCCAGCGGACTAAGCTACTTAAGAAAACTTGAGACAGGTGAGGCATCAGTTATAAAAAATTTATTAAAATATATTATAAGGATTCTAGAAGAGAAGTAGCTTCCTTTAACTTGGTTAAAGCTTCTGATACCCTTTGCTTTAAAGCATCCAGCCTCTTCTCATTCTCCTCTAGCTTCTTCTTAACTTCATCTAACTCTTTCTTAAGTTTTTCGAACTCTGCTCTAGGTACAGTTTCTAGGACAGGTACTTCTATCTTAACTCCTTCTCTCACAAACCGTTTGAAGGTCTCTCGGACAAGTTTTCCTGCTTCAGTCTTACCAGCAAGGTGATTTCTAATAGTAGCCTCGGTTCTACCTAGTTCTTCAGCTATTCTAGATATAGTATAGCCAGCCTTCTCTCTAGCTAAAGCACCAGCAGCTACTCCAAGAGAATCTAGCCAAGTTAATCGCTCTTCAGCATGTTTCATCTTCTCTAGAACATCTTCTCTCAGCAAAGTAGCTACCATTAAAGCAGTCTCAAGCTTATGTATATCACTCTTAGTGAGCGGCTTAAGTGGAATTTCCTCACTCATACATCAAATAAGTTATATCTGAAGTATATTATTTAATCGCTTAGCGATACTTAAATTAAGTAGTGAGAAGAGAGGAATGCGTGCACGTCTTCATCAGTACTGTATGCCTTCAGTGTCTAGGGAAGCTAGCTTACTACTTTGTATCAAAAACTAGTCTTAGTGAAGAAGAAAAGATAAGAGCTGTAGCTTGGCTCTTCAGAAAGATAGCTGAGCTATTTGAAGGAGATCTCAGCGACTACATGAAGATGTGTGCCAGCTTCTACAGTGCTGTGTTCGAAGTAGTAGGAGAAGAGGACTTTTTTGCCGAGGAAAAGAAGTTGAGCAATGAGCTGGCATTAAAGCTTACTAAAATAGCTGAAGACTACGCTAAGTCCCTGAGAGGTTCTATTAAAGTCTCTGCCGTGGGAAATGCTCTTGACTTTGGGACAGGAGTGTATGAATGTTCGATAGAGGACTTCAAGAAACGTTTTCTAGAGCTAATTGAAGAAGACTTCGCTGTAGACGACTATGATAAGTTTCTAGAAGACTTAAAGAAGTCTAAGACTATTCTATATGTACTAGATAACGCTGGTGAAGCCGTATTCGACTTACTATTGGTTAAGAGGCTCAAAGACTTTGCTGAGAAAATAGTTGTTGCAGCTCGAGATAAACCTGTACAGAACGATGTAACCTACGAAGAGGCTTTAGAACTAGGCTTCGGGGATGTCGCGGAAGTAGTCAGTACGGGATCTAGAATACCTGGACTATACCTTAAGACATGTAGTAGAGATTTTATTGAACTTCTAGAGGATGCTGACTTAGTTATTCTCAAAGGTCAAGGAAACTACCAGTCGATAGACGAAGTAAAGAGAGTCAGAAGCAAGCCTACCTACGCTATACTCAGAGCAAAATGTCCTCCCGTAGCGAGGGCTCTAGGCGTAAGACTCAACAGTTTTATCTTCAAAAAGTTGCTGTAAGCATAGGCTAAAGACTACTCGTACATACTCCTTTTATACTCTAGTATACACGAATAGTGTGTTAACAAAGATTGCTGTAGCAACAATAGTCTATGCTATATCATTTATAGTGGTATACAGTGTACTGACTAAGTGTCCTCTCCTCCCGGGAATAGATGGACCCTACTACTTGGTTCAAACAAACTACCTCCTAAAACACCTTAGTCTCAAGTACATGGATCCTCCTTTAGCCTTCATAATTCTAGCAGTTTTTAGAGCAGCTATTCCAGACCCCTTTCTTTCACTCAAAATAGGAATGTCTTTCATTACGGCGTGTATAACTGTAGTACTGTTTCTCTATGCAGATTACTTTCTCAAAGACGAGGTCTCTTCAGCACTGATAGCGCTTGTTTTCTTATTTAATTCAACTACTTTTAGACTCTTACAGGACTTCTGGAAAAACATTACAGGATTTCTATGGATAGTGCTCTCTCTATACTTTACAGCTAAGAGTATTAAAGAAGGAGGAAGAAGTAACGGTATTTTAGCGTCAGTATTCATAGTGTTGACTTTTCTAACACATATTCTCGACGCAGGAATAACTACAGTAACCTACTTCACTATGCTGATCCTTATGCTCCTTTTCGCGAAAAAACATGTCAAGAAGATAGCCGTTCAAGAAATATGTCTTGTCTCACTACTAGCAGCATCCTTTGCTCTGCCTATAATCGTAGGAGGCGACATAGCGAAGGGAATAGCCTTTATCAAGAGTCTACTAAAGGTAAGTGAAGAACTCGAGAAGCCCTTATCAATAGTAGCCGTCCGCTGGTCGATTATAGGAATACTCGGAGGAATAGCCTCTATACTCTACTCTCTATATGCCATACGCAATAACCCAACATACTCTCTCCTGGGAGCTATAGGTGTAGCGCTAGTTTTCTTCAACATACCTTTCATCGAGAGAGCGTGGCTCTGGAGATTTCAGCTCATGAACGGCATACTCCTTGCACTTGCTCTCTCGCTACTACTTCAAGCAGTAAAGGAAAAAACTGCTAGGATAGCACTTCTACTCATAATCGTAGGCTTTATGATATTCGAGTCAGCACACTATTTAGAGAGAGGACTGAGGCCAAGCATACCTATAGCAGAGTACTATGAGATAAAAGCCCTAGTGAACAAAATTCCCGAAGGATCTCTTCTCGTAGTGCCTAATCCAAAGCTTAGATATTGGGTAGAAACTCTTTACGAGAAAACCGATGAAAGGGTTTCACGGGATTACCAGTCTCTTCAGATACTAGTAGTAGAGAAAAGACCTGTTTTCAGGAAACCGCCGTGGCCTCTTTTCTTTAAGGGAAAGTTTATTGAAGCCTATGTCATTCCTCCAAGACGCTAATGGCTCTTATAGAAAAGCCTAGCGGTATAAGTTTTTTATAATAGCTAGACTAGAATACTTCGAGGTATCATGCTTAAGAAAAGATATTTGATATTTATATTAGGGCTAATAGCACTACTCTATATATCTGTAATACCAGCAGTACCACAGGTCACTATTAGAGGCTATGTCAAGACGAGTGAAGGTAAACCTCATACAAATACACTAGTGGTCGTATTTGATAAACAGAACTACGAAGTAAGAGGAGTCACGGTAACTGATAAAAACGGGTATTTTGAGGTAACTGTGCCCAGAGGATACAGGTACATAGTTTTCGTGCTTCCGAGAACTCTTAATGGAAGTAGGCTAAGTCATGTGCCTGAAGCAGTTTTCTTCAAACACGAAGACTTAGTTGAAGCCACAATAAACTTCATAGTATATCCAGCAGCGTTTATTAAAGTAGAGGGAACAATACGATATGTTGGCGGAGAGTGGTATGGAGTATATGTATTGACTGTATTGACAGCTGAGGGCACAAGGGTATCTACTATATTCAATGCAGGTGAGGCTACTTACTCACGGGAATTCGCTGAAGAGGGAAGAGTGAAGGTAGAGCTCATAGACGAGTATGGTATGTGGAACCCTATTCTTATACCATATATAGTTGGAGTTAGAAAAGGACAGCTCCCGCCAGGTCTTCTTAGTGAAAACGTGGCTGTAATTCCAGCGAAGACTAAAGTAATAGTACAGTTTAAGACGAGTATAGCAGATAGACGTAAGCCTCCCTTTAGAGTAAAAGATAATACTATAGCTTTCACTATAGGAGAGCCCCTAAAGCCTCTATACTTGTCGCCGGGAGACACTGTAGTATATAATATTGAGAGAGAGGCTCTTAGGAGAGTAATGGAAGATGTGAGAAGAGACGTAGACGTAGCCTACAGCATAATTGAAGATCTAGAGAAAATAGGCTTCTATTTAGCTCCAGAGAGAGCAGAGCTCTCTAAAGCGCTGACGCTGATAGAGGAAGCTAAACTAGACTACGAGAAACAGCAGCCAGTAGACCAGATAGTAGAGAAGCTCGAGCGAGCACACTTTGTGGCTACTCAGAGCGTCGCTAACAGAGTATTTTTCCTCAAGACAGTAGCACTGGAAGGAGCACCACTACTCTCCTACTTCATAGCAGTCTTCTCAGCAGTCATGGCATACTACTTCTTCGAGGACCCGAAGAAAAAGCTGTACTCCTTCATCATATTCTTCGCCGTGTTTATGGGAATTTTCGCCGTTTCCTACCCAGGATTCCCTCTGCTCTGGAACAATAGAAGAGATCTCTTCCTACTATCAGTGTCAACGGCTTTCCTAGGAGTACTCTTCCTACTCTTCTACCTTCCAATAAAGATCAGAGAAGCAGAGCTTCCAGGAAAGTTCAGAAAGGGAGCAATAGTAGCTGTGACATTTTCCCTAGCAAAGAGGTTCTCTAGACTCAAGAAGACTAGAACAGGAATAGTAGTATTCTCGCTAGCAGCACTAATATGGGCTTTCACAGTACTAGCATCCATATCAACAGTATACGGAATATGGAGCACCGAAGTCCAATCAGTGTCACAGGTCAATGCACTAGTGGCGAAGCACCTGCTAAACGAAACAGTAGTGAGTTCTCTAGGATACTACTCTGACTACGAGTGGTTTGTCAAACAACTAGGAGAAGATAAGGTGTCAGTAACAGTGTACAACGACCCTGGAATAAAGGTAGACATAGTCCTCCGCTCTAAAGGAAAAACCGTTAAAGTTAAGGTCTTCATGGGACTTTCCGCCGTAGAAGACAAAATAACTAAGATATCAAAGATACTAATTAAAGGAAACTGGAGCGAAATATCTGAGCCAAACGCTGTCCTCCTTCCATCGAGTATTGCAGAGTCTCTCGGAGTCTCTTATAGAGACGAGATAGAAATAGAGGTATATAGACCTGGAATAGACAGACCTAAGCCAGAAAAATACATAGTCGTAGGCATATTTGACGAGGGTCTGCTAGATAGCTTAAAAGACCTCGACAGTCAGCCCTTAAAGCCCTTTGTCGCAGTAAAAGAGGGTTTTGCTCCAGCCAACTCAACTGAAATAATCATAGGAAACTGGAAGCACTTACTCAAAGAAGTGTTGCTCGAGGAGAAAACAAGTTTCTCAGCAGTATTCAGAATATTTAGAATCGCTGCTAGAGCAGACCCGTCTACTTTAAAAGACCTCGCTCGAAGGTACATTGAGAGGAGGGGCGAAGACTACTATGTTTACGTTAATTCTGAAGGAAAGTGCTACAAACTATTCTTCGGGCGCAAAGTAGAGAATATTCTCGCGAGAAACATAGACTTCATTATACCAATAGCAATAGTAATTTCAGTAGTCCTAGTCTCTATGTACAGCATAGTAGAGGAGAGGAGAAGAGAAATATTCATCTTTAACGCAATAGGCTTCAATCCAATGCACGTAGCCTTCTTGTTCCTAGCTGAGTCAATAGTATACGGCCTCCTTTCAGGAGGACTAGGCTACATAGCTGGAATAGTCACATTCAGAGTCATGGCAACATACTTCTCTACACTCAACTTGCTAGTGAGAGAGAAGCTAGAATGGTACTGGAGCATAGTAGCTATAGGGATCTCGATAATAGTTGCAATGATATCATCCTTTAAGCCAGCACTCAAAGCAGCAATGATGTACACTCCCTCCAGAGTAAGAAGAGTAAAGGTAACAGAAGCGGAGAAAATCAAGCGTGAAGAAAGAATACTAGTAACATATGTTGGCAAACGCTACCTCCTATCAACTAAAGTAAAGGAAGAGGAAGCAGTAATATTCTTCTCCTATGTCTACTCCAGACTAAAAGACATGGAAGCAGGATACACTGAGAGAGTAGAAGACTTAACAGAATATGAGGAAGAGGAGCTGCCAGACGGAACCCTGGTAAAGAGATTCACATTTAAGTGTTCTCTGCTAATAGAAGGAGAGAGAATAGTAATAGACAACGAGCTCAAGTGCACAAAATATCCGAAGGAGAAGTATTATAGAGTAGAGCTTTACGCTAAGCCCCACGGAGAAAAGGAGATTCCTCTAAGGTACCTAGACAGAGTAGCATCCATGGTAAACGACATACTGAAATCATGGGAAGAGGAAAGAAAGAGAATACTAGCGTCCTACAGGTAGCGGTATGAAGACCATTGGAAAAGATGTTATTTTAACTCTGTTTATAGCAGGTCTCTTTATCTCAAATATAGTCTCCCTGCTGGGCTCTTCTACAAGAACCTTCACTTTTTCTCCTCGAGAAGAGTACCTCAGACTAGCAGAAGAAGCCTATCGCTGGATGATGCAGTTCCAAATAACTCCCCCGGGAACTCCCTGGGGATGGCACCTAAACTGCAGCGAAGCATGGGGAGGACTAGCAGGCTACTACACTAGAAAATACAGGTGGGCAGCCCTCTACGGTGCTGAAAGCTTCTACCAGCTGTACATAGCCTCGCACGACGTAGGCTGGTTCATAGAGCTAGGCGTAGAGCTATACAAGATCACAAGGAAAAACGAGTACCTAAAGGCAGCCGAACTAGCCGCCCAGTGGGCCATGAGAATACAAGTAGGGTACAGCAAGTGGCTCGACGAATTCAAGTCATTCTACATCGCTCCGAGAAAAGTCGGCAGAAGCGTGAGCTGGAGATACATTCCCGGAGTAAACTTCCCCAGAGAAGCCGCGGGAGCTTATACTGAAGGAATGTTCGTTTTCAGCGGAAAGCCTCCCTTCATGGACGACTGGGGAGTAGGCGAAGAATTCGCTGAGCCCGCTCTCTGGATAGCTCCTGAGCACGTAACGCCCATAGCTCAGGGACTGCTGAAACTCTACGAAGTTACTCACAACAAAACATACCTTACATCAGCTCTAAGGGCAATAGACTTCGTAATAAGAATGCAGAGCCCCGAAGGCGGGATATACACGAGCTACCCACCATATGCATACGGTATAAGAATGGGCGACACAGCTGACGCCGCCCTACTACTCTTCTACGCCTACAAAGTCACCGGAAACAAAACATACCTAGAGAGAGCTCTCCTAGCGTGTGACTTCATGTTAAGCAAACAAGTGGCTAGAGGGAAGAGAAAGGGAGCCCTACCTCACTTGTCGTCGGCTGGAGGAGAATGGAGAGTAAATAGCTTTTTCACAGGAGACGCGGCAGCAACAATTTCAGCGTGGCTAGAAGCATATGAAATAACAGGTGATGAAAAATACTTAAACGCGGCTTTCAACGCGGGAACATTCGTTATCTCGATGCAAGAAGTCGGAAACGAGCCCCTCTGGGGCGCCAGACTGTACGCCTACGACAAAAGAGCCATCGGAGGATTCTACTGGGTATACAGCCCAGGATATGGGTACATAGCCTACCAGTTCATAGGAACCACTACTTCAGCAGCAATCGCCCTACTCAAACTCTACACGAAAACAAGATTTTCACTATTCCTCTCACACGTCAAGCTAGCACTGAGATGGCTAAGAGAGACAGAAATATATTCTCCTCTAGGCCGAGAACTAGAGCTCCCCGGCCTAGTAGTCTACAGCGACCCCCATGGACTCTACAAAAGCGGATACGTGCCAAAATACGGAAAATATTACGATGAGATCCCAGGAACAATGTCAGGAGACCCTGAGCAAGGCTTCTGCGTAGCAATGGCAGCTGCAGGCCCCTGCTACTTGTATCTAGAGCTTTACAGACTATACAGTGAAATAGAGGGGGGATAACTTATGTTCGACAAAGCCTTCCAGTTATCAATAATGATATTCTCGAGCCTAATGGTAGCACAGCTTTTCTCAAGATTCTTATTCGAGAAAAAATTTTACAGAAAATCGAACTTCATACTCCTATTCCTTACGCTAATAACCACAATGTATAGACTCGAGCCAGCGCCCTTCGATATGGCTCTATCCCTACTAACACCACCCTTCAGACTAGAGTACCTAATGACAGTCATCATAGCATTCCTACCCTTCTTAATACCAGTCGCAATACTATTCATTAGAGGAGAAACATGGCTTCTCTCAGAAACAGTAGTGAGATTTATGAAAAGAAGACCACTGAGAACACTACTCAACATAATCACAATAACCCTACTATTATCAGCACTAGTAGGTGTAACATCAATATCACCAGTTAAAACAGTATACTCTATAAAAATAGCCCCCAGTCCTCCCGAAACCCTTAAGAAAGAAAAACTCTATATCCTTTGCTATAAAAAGTACTTCTGGAAAACCACTACAGAGTATAGCATCCAGAGAGAAGAAATAGAGCCTATCACACTAGAACTTAAAGTAGGTTTCTTATCTCTTTTCAAAACACCCGTAGACACAGCAAGCTTTCTATGGGTAAAGGGATACGCTGACTCCAAAGAAATATCAATCCTTATAACCAGCACAGAGTTCCTACAAAAATATTTAAGCGAAGCAGTAGATTTAAGTAAAAACGACAGCAGAGAAGTATATGTATCAAGAAATCTCTCAGCAAACAAAATAGTAATCCCCTTCACCAATACCATGTTAACACCAAGTGGAGTATTTACTATCAAAAGTAGTATAGCTTTATCAAGAGAGCTAAAAATATTCGACAAAAGGCCCGACGTAATAATAGATATAGAGGAACTCAGTCCACTAGAACTACTAAACCTAATAGACGCAGGTACAACAGAGTACATCATAGTAGCTACTAAAGAAAAAATCGAAGTATCAAAACTAGCAAAATTCATCAAAAAGTTCTCAACAGAATATACTTCAGGCGCACAAGCAGTAGTAGAAACACCCCTTGTATACCAAGTAGACTCCACTGGAGTAATAGAGTATTTCACCATAGGAACATACTACTCTCTCACAGGTGAACTCACATACTTCTCCTTCTCAGCCATAATGATCGCAGTAGTCCTATTCTCAACAATACTAGGATCCGTCTACGAGAGAAGCAAAGAATACTCCACAATAAGCTGCCTCGGAGCATCCCCACGCACAATATACTTCCTCATGTTCCTCGAAGGAGCATACCTAGCATCACTAAGCGGCTCAGCCGCCCTCTTCACATCCCTCCCATTCCTCAAACAAGTAGCCGCACTAAAATCCAGCAGCGACATCTCCTCAGCATTCTTCATATCACTCGGAGTAAGCTACCTCTCCGTAATAGCATCATACCTAGCCCTAAGACTCAAAGGAATACTAGCAGTAACACCAAGCCGCACAGAAAAATACACAGCCGAAAGAGGAAAACACGGAGGAGAATTCGAAGTCCCCATAAAAATCCACGACTGGAACAACTTCAAGCGTTTCCTCAAAGGAATCGAGGGAAAACACGTCGAAGCAGGAATCAAAATACTAAAAGTAACCGAAGAAAACGGAAAACTAAAAGCACTAGTCGCATGCGGCATAGAAAGAGAAGCCCTTTACATATTCACACTAACACACCTAGGAGAGTCCGTAAAGATTGAAGTAGCAGGCGAAAAAACTTGGACAGCTGAACATTCTAGGCTATACGACCTAGCCGTAAGAAAATTCAGAAAACTAGCCCTAAAATACACACTCAAAACATCCCAACCCTATACTCCAAAAAGTTCCTGAAAAGCACTACTCCACTCTCTGGAGGTGTGCAGGGCCACCCTCAGGAACCACTAAACCCCTATCCCCAACCCATCTCTCCATAGTCGAATAAAACATAAAACTCTTACGCGTCAACAGCCAATACAACACAATCGGAGCAAGAGGTCACCTAACCTGATTCTCATACTTAGAAGGAGGTATCCTAAAATACTCCTTCTTATCAAGATTAACTACTATAAAACGCTCACCCATACGCACACCAAAACCTTGTCCCATAAAACATATAAAAATATTAACCCACCAATACAAATCAAGAAGCCATCAAGCCAAACAAAACACAAATCTCCAACCACACCTCCCAAACAACCTACAGCTAAGCCCAGACCCCCCATAGACACACTACTAAACATATGTAAAACCAAAGATATTAAAAAAGACAAGCACACTTAAAAGAAACCTTTCTAAACAACAACATACAGCAGACTCACACACCACACATTAAGAAGCGAAATTTAACTAAGTAAAAACAACCAAAAGTGCTCAGCAGGAGGTATATATTCTTTTCGATAAGCCTTAAATAATTTTACTCACTAGTTAAAATAGTTCTTGATATAGTGTGAGGGATTAAATATGGGAGAGGAGACAAAAGTAAAAGAAGTAGAGCCCCTAGCCATTCTCAAGTCACCTAGACTAATAATCCTATGGATAATAATACTACTAGTATTCATCCCCTACCAAGCATTCAGACTATACGGATGCTACGGCAACGGAGAACCATTCATATACCTAGTACTCTTACTAACAGCCATAATCGGCATAGCAAGCAAGAAATTCAAGCTAACACCACAAGAAGCAACAATAGCCTTTGCCATAGCAACAGTAGTAGCAGACATATCAATATACACAGCATTCTACATATGCCCACTAATGGGCATACCCTTCATCAACCTCTACGGCGGACCCAACCTAGACAAAGTAAAAGACTGGATCCCCTCATGGATGCTCATACCCAAAGAAGTCCTAGAACCAGCTAGAAACGGAGGAGCATCACTACCCTTCGGACCATTCCTACCAGTACTAGCCTTCCTAACAATATTCCTAGTATCCCTTAAGTTACTACAGCTAGCAACAGCAGGTATCATCGCAAGACAGTGGATAGAAGTAGAGAGACTCCCATTCCCAGCCTTCATGCCAAGCCTCTACGTAATCAAATACTACTCCGAGGAAGTAGGAAAGAAGCCTAAACTACTAACACTCAAAGGAAACTCAGCATACTGGCTAGGCTTCGTAATAGGCTTCGTAGTAAACGCCATAGCCATCATGGAAGTATTCAGCGAAATCGTCACCGGCAAAGTATATATCCAGCTGCCCGCGAGCACGGGATTCATTGGACAGTTTGTAGTTGATCTCAGATTTTTAGAGCCGTACTTGCCGGGTGCAATGCTGTACTGGTATCCGGGACTTGACTTCGGTTTCTTCCCAGTGGCTTTGTTCCTTCCACTGGACGCTATGGCGACTGCTATACTGTGGTTCTTCCTGTGGTATATCTTTTACCCAGCGATAGTTAATATTCTTGGAATATATCCGACTAAGGTTACTGCGGGTCAGCTTGGTAATGGTGCTGTCGGTCCATGGCCTTTCAGGTGGGTTGGATTAATAGCTGTGCCCTTCGGTCTAGGTCTCTACGCGCTTGTGTTTAACTGGAGGTACTTTAAGGACTACTTGACTAAGGCATTTAAGAGGACTGAGCTTAATCCCTCACTTCCTGAGACTCTGCCAGTGTATACTGGTATAGTGGCGTTTATACTAATGGTAGCTCTACTAGCTGCGATAGGAATGCCTGTAGTACTAGCGATCATATGGATGATCGCTGTAATTATATTCTGGCTCGGTATGGCTAGGGTGGCTGGTGAGTACTTCACACAGCCACTGGACTGGAGAGGATTTATCAATGGTTTTATGGGCTTCTCGCAGACTATAATGGGCTGGCCTAACCCGTATCCGTCTAAGGAGGCTTGGGGCACAATAATGAGTATGAGACTGACTAACAACGTTGTGGAAAGAGAGGTTGACAGCTGTTGGGGCTTCCTTGGATGGTACCGTGTCGCAAGGGATACTAATACGAGTTGGAAGGCGTTGTATATCGCTCAACTTATAGCAGTAATTATAGGAGTGATTCTTGCTTGGCCAGCTGTCTACGGGCTGGCTTACTACAAGGGTATTGAAGTGAGCTGGAGTGGATATGTGACGAGGGTGTTCATTAGGTATGGTGCTAGGAGATTTGTTGACTATGGTCTAGCGGGTACAGTGAACGCTATTGGTACATGGAATATGTTCAGGGTTGGCTGGTTCTTCGGAGGCATTATAATGGTGTTCGCTATTATCTGGCTGAGGCTTAGATTCCCATGGTTCTTCATTAACCCTGTTGGTCTGCTGTGGCAGCATCCGTGGTGGCTCGGCGCTACTATGCTGGCTTTCGTTATAAAGTATGTCGTTATTAAAGTGGGTGGTGCGGAGGCTTACGAGAAGTACTTGATACCGTTTGCTGTCGGCTGGGCTTTCGGAGGTGCTATAGGTACTCTAGTGACATACTGGCCTGAGAACATTTCTAGAGCCTTCTTCAACAGAGTGTTCGCATGGTTCTGGTGGTAAACTAGAATAATTAAATTTTTCTTTCTTTTTCTAAATAC